>JAJZYC010000001.1 GCA_021806125.1 bacterium | reverse complement strand
GTAATCGACTATTCTTTTATTTCTGACGTTTAAATCTATCCTGCCGACGAACTTTCCGTGGGTGCCTGCCTGAACTATTATGGTATTGTTTATAATCTGAGGGGCGGGAAGTATGTCGTGGGTATGCCCGCCGACTATAATGTCTATTCCGTTGATAAGGGATGCAAACTTTCTATCGACCTCAAGTCCGTTATGCGAAAGAACGACTACTAAATCGACTTTTTCTTCGTTCTTCAGTTTATTAACCATCTTTTGGGCATGACTCGTGTTAATGCCGAAGTTCCAGTTTTTAACGAAATGCGAAGGATGCGCAAGAGGAACATACGGAAACGCCTGCCCGATGATTCCTACTCTTAATCCGTTGACTTCTTTGATTATATAGGGTTTAAAAATAAGACCTCCCCATGTGGCGTTTGTAACATTTTGAGCAATAAATGGAAATTTTAGATTTTTTATATTGGATAAAAGCTGTTTTTTACCGTAAGAAAACTCCCAATGCCCGGTCATAGCATCGTATCCCATGGCATTCTGAACGTTTACCACCGCCATGCCTTTCGTAAGCAATGCTATGCCGGTTCCCTGCCATGAATCGCCGGTATCCAGCATTATGGTCTTGCCGTATCTTTCTTCTTTTATTTTGTTGAATACGGCTGCCATATGGGCGTAACCGCCCATTGGACCGTATTCTTTATTTAATTTTAAAAAATCTACGTATGAACAGAAATATCCCATTGCGGACTTAGGTTTTATATCGTAGTAGAGGTTGAAAGAATCTCCTACGAGATGACCGGGTCTTCCGTTCATAAAATGAGGGCCTATATTTACGGAAGGCTCCCTGTAAAGAGTGGGCTTCAAATGCGCGTGAGAATCGGAATTCCATATAATAGTTAAATTACCCACGGGTTTAAATTTTAGAAGATTAACGGGATTGACCGCAGCTGCTCCGGCAAGGAGAGCTGCGGTCTTTATGAAACTTCTTCTGGAAACGGTTTTTAAATCCATTTAATTTGTAATCCTCCCTTTTTTGCAAATAAATTATAAATTATGTAAGTTTTTATTAATATTAAAACCCTGTCTTTACGGAATCCATTATCCCGATTATCTGTTTCGTAACTTTTATAACGGTTTTTTTCTGCTCCGGAGTGTTTTTGTAAAATTTTGAAAAATAGGTAGGAAGAAAAGATATCATAACGGTATATTTTCCGTCTTTATATATAGCTATCCTGCAAGGCATAAATGCGGAGTAGTTCAAATCGTTTTTTAAAAGGTCGTAGCCGTCCTGAAGGTTGCAGAAATCAATTACCTTAAGATGAGGTATTTTATGGCCTATACTCTTTATGCCCGTTGATATAGGAGCGACGGCAAGTATGCTGAAATTAGCGTCTTCTATTCCTTGCTTGAGGTCAAAAAGAGCGCTTTTGAAGCTTTTTTTAACTTTCAGGATATAAAAGGGTCCCTTGGGAATTTTTATCGCATAAGAACTACCGGCAAAAAAAACCGCTCCGCTAAATACAGCGATTAAAATGATAATTAAAAATGCCTGAAGTCCTATATTCTTTTTTTTATTAATCATCAACTAAACCCCCTCCATAACACTGTGTCTATTAAATGTTAATATCGGAAAATATTCGAAAAATTAATTTTATTCAAACAACATTTATCATTACCTTTTTTTTGTAAATATTACGGTGGGTATCGTACATAACAAATTCTAAAGGCGCTTTTTTATCGGCTTTTAAATAAAATGCCAAAAAGGGGTTTGCTGAAACGGCAATTCCGTAATCGCAACTGGTTACCAATTTTTTATCGTAATAAATATCTACTTTATTAATAATCCACATAGGTATTATCTTTCCTGTTTTTGGATTTTTAACAAGACCGGTATCCATAGGGTGTTTTGCTATTGACATTATTTTAAATATTTCACCTTTCTTTACCTTTCTCGGTACTCTTACCATAATGCTTCCTATTTTCATTTCATACGCTCCTATTAATTATTTCGTTATGATTTATCGTTTATCCATTCTAAAAAATTCTAATATCAGCAACCGCCTACCGTAACTTTTATATATTTTTTTCCGCCAAACATTTTTCCGTCCGAAAATTCAGTAACGACCTGAACGTAAGAATCCTGCTGAATTTTAATTCTAGTAGATATGTAAGCCTTTCCGTTTTCCGGGGTCAAATTAAACGTAGCTACTTTTGATATAGGATTGTTAAAATCAAAAACATGAAATGCCTTAATATAATTTCCTTTTTTCATAGGATACTTAGATTCGATAGTTAAAGGAACAAGTCCTCCGTTCTGGGCAATAAGCGGCAAATTAATCTTCGGCAGCAACATTTTTTTGTACTCAGGAGAATCTTCTGCGAGCCAGATAACATTTTTGCCTCCTATTTCTTTTACATCAGACTTAATGATAGGGGCAATAGAATTTTTCTTTTTAACCGCCGCAAAAACATTCTCTGCATTTAAAACTCCGGCGGCCGGACCTGCAATAATTAAAGCGGCGGCGGCGGCCGTTTTTTTCATAAAATCCCTTCTTGAAACATGGTCACCCATTTTTAAAACCTCCTTAAAAAATAATTAAAGTTAACAATATTAAAGTAATTCGATAGCATCATCTACTATTATAATTTTGCGAAAATTTTCTCAAACTTTCTATTTTATATTTACCTGAAGCAACCCAACTCGATACCATCATAAAGTCGCTTTTTTTCCAGTAACCCGGGAGCAGAAATATTTTACGATAATGGGGGGTAAAAAAAATCTCCGCCGGAACTCCGGTAATGTTAAATTTTGCAGCCAACTGCTTTTCCGTTAAATAAGCGCCGTTAAAATATAAAATCTTTTTATTGCCGTAAATATTTATCAGTACGGGATGAAAATTTTTATTGACAAAATTTATTACGCTTTTGCGGCTAAATACATGTTTGTCCATCCTGATACAATATCCGCAGGTAGGGAAATAAAAGTGCAGTAAAAAAACTTTTTTATGCAACTTGTTATTTTTTATTGCCACGGTAAGGTTTTCCCAATTTATCGAATTTGCATTGCTTTGACCGCCGGCGTAAGCTCTTCCCGACGACGAAATCAATGATAACGATACGGATAAAAATAATATTGCCGCTACAACATTTATATATTTTAATATTAACATATTATTATATATTGATATTATTGTATTTTATAATATTATATAATTATAATACTTTTATTTTATATGGCTGTCAACTATATTTCCTTAGGTTAATTCCGCAATAGAAAATGTTTAGATGTTTCCTTTATATGTAAATTCTGATGTAGATTAGCGGCTTATGCCCTATCTTGAACTTCATTATAATAATTTTAAAATTTACCTATAATATATTGCGAAATAGCCTCAAAATTTCCGGTAAGCGTTAGTATCCCCATTAATATCAAAAAAATCCCGGAAATTATGGAAAATAAATTAAGATGAGATTTTATTTTTTTAAAAAAGGCAATAAAATATGTAATAAAAAGCCCCGTTAGGATAAACGGTATTCCAAGCCCAATGCTGAATACCGACAAAAGTTCGGCCGATTTTGCAAGGGAAGCGCCCATAGATGTATAAAGAAGAATGGACGCAAGAATCGGTCCTATACAGGGAGTCCAGCCTACCGCAAATGCAATTCCGAGAAAAAGAGAGCCGAATATAATTCCTCCTTTTTTCTTCCACGGAAGAAAATTTAGTTCCCTGTTTAAAAAGCCTATTTTAAAAACTCCCATGCAGTATAATCCGAAAATAATTATTACTATGCCGCCTATAATTCTTACTAAGCCGAGATGCGATTTCAGAAGATTGCCGAAAATTGTTTCGGATCCCATTCCTAATGCAACAAATATAATGGAAAAACCGATAACAAAAGAAATAGACGCTATAAAAACTTTAAGGATTATTTTATAGTCTTTTTTTTCGGAAATTAACCCTTCCATGCCGACTCCGCTAATAAAAGATATATAGCCTGGTATGAGAGGAATAACGCAAGGAGAAAAAAACGCAAGTATGCCGCCGAAAAAAGCAACGGCTAACGTAATGTTTAAATCTAATCCCATTTGATTCACCTTTTATATTTATATTTGTAATTTTAATAAACCAAATCTAACTTATACATGCAAAAATAATGCCATATTTAAAAATAGCTTGAAACCTCTATTTCTTTGAATAGCAATTTTATAGTTGTCCATTTTTGGACAACTATATTAATATTAAATGTTCTGAAATGGACAAAAAAAGAAATGGGAGAAAAAAATCGGAGTTAAATATGTTTAAAATATAAATGGGTTAAATTTATTTTATTTATCGGAAAAAAGATTATATTTTTTTATTTTTGTGATAAGCCTTTTTCTGGTAATACCTAGCGATGCAGCTGTTTTGGTTTGATTATAATTATTTTTTTCAAGAGTATTCTTTATTAGCTCCATTTCAAGCCCGTCAAGATTTATATTTATTTTATTATCATAGTTTTCGGAAGCAGCGTCGGCATATCTAAATTTTTCGGCATCACCGTCGCCGCTATCCTCAGCTAATGTTTTCGGCAGATGAACCGGCATTATAGAATCCGAAGTGGAAACCACTACGGCTCTTTCAATTATGTTTTCCAACTCCCTTATGTTTCCGGGAAACGTATAATTTTTCAAGAGATTTATAGCAGAATCGGTTATATTGCTTATATTTTTTTTATTGATAACGCAATATTTTTTAACAAAAAAATTTGCAAGAGGGATAATATCTTCTTTTCTTTCCCTTAAAGGCGGAATTTTAAAATGCAGAACATTAATTCTGTAAAAAAGATCCTCCCTAAACTTCCTTTCAATAACGGCATTCTCTAACGGTATATTTGTAGCGGATATTATTTTTGCGTTAAGTTTTATTTTTTCGTTAGAACCTATTCTTGAAAACTCCTTATCCTGAATTACTCTTAGGAGTTTCACCTGCATAGATATGGGCATATCAGCAATTTCATCCAAAAAAAGAGTCCCGCCGTTCGCCGTTTCAAATTTTCCTTGCCTGCTTGCAACGGCGCCGGTAAATGCTCCCTTTTCAAATCCAAAAAGTTCGCTTTCCATAAGTCCTTCCGGAATTGCGCTCAAATTTATCGGAACAAATTCTCCGTTTCTTTCCGAAATAATATGGATAACTTTTGCCAGCACCTCCTTGCCTGTTCCCGTTTCTCCCGTTATAAGAACATTAGAGGCTGATTTTGACGTCAGCTTGACCTCGTTTAAAATTTCATTCATTGCAGAGCTTTTAAAAATAAAATCTTCAAAAATATTTTCATTTAAGTCAAAATCTTTCTGAAGTTCAAAATCGTTTATTTTTGCATAATTCCTTCTCCGCAGGGCTAAATCTATATTTTCTACCAGGCTGCTTATATCCACGGGCTTCGATATAAAATCGTCAGCTCCGAGCTTTATTGCTTCAACAGCCTGCTTAATCGTTCCGAATGCCGTTATCACGATAAATACCGTATTTTTATTTCTTTCTTTGTCTGCATCTCTTACTTTAGTCAATAATTCTATGCCGCTCATACCGCCAAGACGAAGGTCGCAAATTATAGCATCATAACTGTTATTATTAAATAGCCTTAGCGCCTCTTCGGCGCTAAGAGCCGTATCTACCGAGAACCCGTATTTTGCAAGATTAAGGCTCACGACCCTGAGAAGATTCTTCTCGTCGTCTATTAAAAGTAATTTTTTATTTTTATCGGTCGCGTTCATATGCCCGCTCTTTATTTTTGCTTTTCGGTTAATTATTTATTATCTTCCCTGCATTGCCGGCTGGTATAATAATAGTAAAAACGGTTTTACCCTCTTCGCTAAAAACTTTTATGTTTCCGCCGTGAAGTTTAACTATACGCAAAGATATAGGAAGACCGAGACCGGAACCGGCATTTTTAGTCGTAAAAAACGGATTAAATATTTTCCAGATATTTTCCGCCGTTATAGGTTCTCCATTATCGGCAATTTCTATATTGACGAAACCCCTCTTTGAAAACACCCTTATTTCTATTAACTTATTATCGGATCTATATTTTTTATCTATTGCGTTAATAATTAAATTTAAAATAACTTGTTTAAGCATTTCCGCATCCGCACGAACCGGCGGAAGATTATAATCAATATTCTTTTGAATCAATTTTATTTTAGAATTTTCAGCTTCAAATTTAAGTATTCTTATAGAATCTTCAAGAAGCTTATTTATATCTACGGCGGCAAAAACAGGATTTCTCTGTTTCGCAAAGCTTAAAAACTCGACTGACATTTTATTTAACCGTTTAACTTCTTTGTTTATTATACCCGTAAACTCAAGTACTATTTTATTCTTTGTTTCCTGAGATATATATTCGTTTGCCGAAGAAATAACGTATATTGCGTTTTTAACTTCGTGCGCAATATTCGCCGACAGCTCTCCCATTACAGCCATGCAGTAAAGCTCGTTCTTTTCCTTATTCATCGATTCGACCTCAGCAATATACTCTTTTATCGAAAGCGCCATAGAGCCGAGAGCGTCCATGACGTCGCCTATTTCGTCGTTAAAGCGCTTATCGAAATTTATATCGTAATCGCCTTCTTTTATTTTTTTTATATTTTCTTTTATATCGCTTAGCGGATTGGTTATTATAGACGATATATAATAAAAAATTATCAATCCGGCGGCTACAAAAAACAAAGCAATCGACATAAATCTTACTCCGACCCAAAAAACACGGTTATCGGTAGATTTAATTTCTTTTTTTAAATTAAACTCTATAGATACAAATCCTAATTGCTTGCCGCCGTATTTAATTTTTTTAATGAGCATCGGATATTGCATGGAAGACTTTTTATATCCTTTATATCCGTAAAAGTTAGTTCCCATAAGGGTAAATTGAACTTCCATATTCTTAATAATATTTATTAACTCTGAATTATAGCCGTTATCTTTATTGTTTTTCTTATTTGTTATTATTGTTTTATAATCGCCGTACAATACGCCGCATTTTTCCGTTAATTTTCCTTTATAGTTATATAATCCTATTCCTTTTATGATTTTGTAGTTTTTTATATCGTATTGAAGATTTTTTTTTATATATCCCGCATTGGAGGCTTTATTATAATACAGCGAATAAGCTATCTCCGGAATTAAACTGTCCGCCAGCCTTTCGTCGTTTACGTAGTTGCGATACGAGAGCGTTTTATAAATGGTATAAAGAAATACTCCATCGCTGATAAAAATTGTAAAGAAAAAAACTGCAAAAGCCCCTATTAATATTTTCCATTTAATGCTTAAATTTTTTATAGCATGGGCAATAATCTTCATTTATAAAATTTTATCATAACGGTTGTTTTAAATCTATATTATGTAACGGAAATACGGTGCGGAATCGGAATTAAATATTTCAGGCGTTTTTTTGGCTTGATAATTAAATATATTTAATATATATATAAAATTATAAATTATAATTTTTAATTAAACACAGGGAGGATTTTATGAAAAAGGGTTATCTATTGGCGGGAATACTGATTATTATTCCCATAGTAGTTCTAGCCGCAGTTCCTTTGTATAACCGGGTAGAGCCGACGTTTCTTGGAATGCCGTTTTTCTACTGGTTTCAAACCTTATGGCTCGTTATAGCCACAGTATTATACTCAGCTGCCTCAAGGTTAATTTCTAAAGAAAAAGGAGGCGACGACCTATGATTAGTCTAAATACTATGATTACACTGTTTGTTTTTGCCGCTTTATTTCTGGTTTTTGTTATAATCGGTTTTAAAGCCGCAAACTGGAGAAAGGGGGATATGAATATTCTCCATGAATGGGCATTGTCCGGCAATAAGATCGGCACTTTCCTTATGTGGTTTTTAGTAGGGGCAGACATATACACGGCTTATACTTTTATAGCTGTACCGTCTGGCGTATTCGCTAAAGGAAGCATTTTCTTTTTTGCGGTTCCTTATGTTATGGCTACATTCGGAATGGCCATGGTGGTAATGCCGAGCCTATGGAAAGTTTCTAAAGAGAAAGGCTACATAACCGCGGTCGATTTCGTAAGAGACAAATTTAACAGTAAAACGCTTGCCGTATTGATTGCCCTTACGGGAATTGTGGCAGAACTGCCTTATATAGCTCTACAGATAGTCGGTATGAGAGCCGTACTTCAGGTTATGCTTCTGCCGTTCGGGGACGTTAAGACTATCAGTGAAACCGCCCTGATAATTTCATTTGTAATACTTGCCGTATTTACCTACTGGAGCGGAATCAGGGGGGCGGTTCTAACCGCCGTTATGAAAGACGTAATAATTTTAATAACGGTTATAGTTATTATAATTTTTGTTCCTCTCGCTTACGGCGGTTTTTCTCATGCCTTTGCGGTCGCGGGACATATGGGGGCGGGGAAAAAGCCTCCGGTGGATTACGCGACTCTGCCGCCGGTGCTCGTCAATGCATATATAAGCCTGTTTATATTGAGCGCGTTTGCCCTGTATCTTTATCCTCATGCTATTAACGGCGTGCTGAGCGCCAAAAGCGCCAAAAGCGTCAGATTGAGTACTGCGCTTTTGCCTATATACGGTCTCGGGCTTGCTTTCCTTGCATTATTCGGAGTACTTGTATATGCCGTTCCGGAAGCGCTAAAAACGGTAGGGAGTAATGGAACCCTCGTTGTTCCTGCTTTAATTCAATCTACGATGCCTTCGTGGTTTACAGGTTTCGCTTTTCTGGGGATTTTCATCGGAGGATTAGTGCCGGCGGCAATTATGGCTATATCCCAGGCTAACCTTTTGACTAGAAATGTTATAAAAGAATTTGTACCTAGCCTTAGCAGCGAATCGGAAACTAAAATAGCAAAATGGTCGTCGGTAATTTTTAAGTTTCTAGCATTAGGTTTTGTTTTTTTAGTTCCCGAAACATATTCGATACAGCTTCAACTACTTGGAGGGATACTTATAGTGCAGACCCTTCCACCTATATTTATAGGTTTATACACGAAATGGTTAGACAAAAACGCTTTGATTGCAGGCTGGTTTGTAGGAACATTTTCTGGCATATATTTCGTGCTTCGGGCCAACGCGGGACATGCGATAGTTACTACCTTTATGAAAACACCGTACGGATTACTGTATGTAGCGCTCATTGCGCTTATTTTAAATCTTGCCGTTACCGTGTGTTGGTCCATTGTTGCCGGAGCCTTCAGGAAACAGTAATTACAAAGTTTTAATAGCTCTTTATAAAGGCGGCATTCAGTCGTGAATTCCCACACAGAATGCCGCCGCCTTTTAAGCTGTACTAAAAGCTACTCCTATAATTATAATAATCCGCTATACAAAAATAAAAACCCCCTGAAGCTTATTTGCTTCAGGGGGTTTTATAGTCACTTATTAAACCTGAACTATCGACTTTTGCTTTGCAATTATTAGAAATTAAATATAACGGCGGTTCCAAGAGCCGTAATATCTTTATGAGTGGCTGTGGATGGTACTCCGCCAGTTGAAGTAGCACTGTATGAATCTACGCCGCTTCCGGTCCACACATATCCGCCCCACGCCTGCCATGCTAAAGTTTTTGTAAAATGATGCGTAAAGTCAAGGTCGAATTCGTTGCCTATATTTGACCCGCCGAACATCTGAGTTGAGTAATTATTGCCTGTTATATTCATGCTCGTTTTAAGCCACGACTCGTGAACGACAGCTTCCTCGAGGGAATTTCCGTTCCCAAGATGCTCGGTTAAATCTACCATAAGATCCCACTTATTTGCAAGGTTGGCTCCAGTTGCGCTTGCTGAGGTATATATATAGGCTATTCCAGGCGACGACATCATGATAGGCTGCCAATTGCTGCCTAGAACATTTCCGAAAAGCGTCCTTGTATTCTGTTGCATAGAATAGTATGTAAAGTTGTAATCTCCGTTTGCAATAGGAGCGCCTATTCCAAATTTAACCCCTAAAGTTAAAGGCATCGAGGCGTTAATCGCCTGAGAACCGCTTAAATATAAGTCGTAAGAGCTGACCGCATCGTACTGGTTGCTGCCTGACGGTATAACAGGCACAGGACATTGGGTAGGATATGCCGAACAAATATCTGCAACTGTGTATCCGGCTGGAATTCCGCTAAGTGCAGCATTTGAAGCAATTATATGCCCCCTGAAATAATCAAATTCGCCTTTTACTATAGTTCCTTTCCCGCTGTTATATGTTCCCGATAGTCCTCCGAATGTTACGTTTGCTGTAGGATAATATATGCTCTCATCGACACTCGTATTAAAAGTTCCTGTAGTAGAATTATAGAAGGGACCGGGTAAAGCGGTAAATTGGTTTAAGTGGGCTTCCGTCAGCCACAGGCTTCCCGTAAAATGATTGACGGGCTTAAGCATCATAACTTCGAGCGTCGGTATCGTGCCCATCTGAATATGAGTATAATAAGGGCTTATCGCGGGAGTAGCAATCGCAGGATATTGATTTCCTCCGGTAGCAGTAGCAGGGTAATAAGAATACGAAGTAGTCTCGTTACCGATTAAAACCCCGAGAAATACGCCTAAATCTGCAGAGCTTAAGGGAAGAAAATCACCCAATCCGTCGGCATTTGTATTGACCGCTATGCCCAAACCGAACTTAACCGGCATACGCCCGACCATCCACATGCCTACAGGCGATACTAAACGAAGGTAAGCCTGCCTCAAGCCGAAGGTGTTAAAATCATGGTTAAACCCCGTCGGAGCGGCAGTATAACCTAAAGTGCTCCAGCCGTTCGTGCCGTATCCGTTAGGAGCAAGACCTGTCGGATTGTAGTCGTTGGTTAAATCAAACTGCGTCAAAATGCTTGCGAGAGGCATTCCGCCCCCGGCAGTTCCATAGTTAAGCGCTGCGTTCAATCTTAATCTCTGGGTAAAAGCCTGAAAGCTGTTGTTTGTAGGAAAACCAGCGCTTGAATTAAAATCTTCCGTTTGGTTTTGCGCCCAGAATCCCCTTGCGATATACTGGCCGCTCAGAGAAAATGAAACTCCTTTATTAGCTGCCTGCGCCGCTGCATAAGACGAAGTCGTCATTGTTAACGTTAATAAACCGGCAATTGCAACTGTAATAACTAATGCCGGCAAAGAAAATCTTTTTTTCATCTTTACCTCCTTGGTAATTTAGATTTTTAAATTTTTCTTAATCTTAATAACTCAATAGCCCCCTGTCAAACTTCCTTCGTTAACGCTTAAAACAAAAACTTAAATTAAAAGTTATCATATATACAGTAAACTTGTCAAGAAAAATTAATAATTTTTAAGAAAAATTTATTATATATTAAACTATTCAAATATTCTAATATGCGGATAATTCTTATGCAAAAACAGTTGCAGCGGAATTACTTACATTAATAAAACCGTTACCTTCCTTTTTTTCCACTGTAAACGGAATGTTCATTAAACGCTCTCCTATTTTTTTTACTATTTTTGAATTCATATCGTGCCCCGTCTTTTTTGCCAGCACCCTTCCTTTGATTCTGTAGCCGGAAAGATATAAATCGCCTATTAAGTCCAGAACTTTATGTCTTATGAACTCGTCTTTGTATCTCAAACCTTCTTTATTAAGGACTGATATTTCGTCAAGCACTAAAGCATTATCCAAACTGCCGCCCAATGCAAGGCCGTTCTTTTTTAAATATTCGACGTCTTTTAAAAATCCGAACGTTCTTGCCTTTGAAATTTCGCCGTAAAAATTGAACCCGTCTATTTTCATATCGAACGAACCGGACTGTACTAACGGATGGTTAAAGTCCATATCGTAGGATATTTCAAAATCTTCGGAAGGATATACGGAAATAGATGAGCCTTTACCTTCGCTTTCGCTTTCCACGGTAATCGGTTTAAGTATTTCGATGTATTTTCTTTTTGCGTTAAGTTCTTTGATGCCGCTTTCGTAAAAAGATTCGTAAAAAACCCTTGCGCTTCCGTCCATAGCCGGAATTTCGCATCCGTAAACTTCTATTAAAGCGTTGTCTATTCCCGCGCCCCACAGCGCCGACATCAAGTGTTCGACGGTGGAAATACATCCCGAAACATCTTTGGCGTTCCCTTCCTTTTTAAGCCCTATACTGGTTCTAAGCAAAGTCGAACACACGTTGTCCGCTTTAGCTTTTATTATTATGTTGGGATTCAAGTCTTTCCTGACGAACGTTATGCCGGAATCGGCTTTCGACGGCTTTACTACTATGGATGCCTCTTTTCCTGTATGAAGTCCTATCCCTTTAAAATAAAGTACATTTAAAACAGTGCATTGAGGTTCGTTTTTTTCTTCTTTTAATACCGCATAGTTTTCCATGATTAATTAAGCCTCTAAAAAATAAATATAAAATACAAATTTTTATTTGCAATAAATATGCCATAATGTATAAAAGTATAAAAGGGGGCAGATTTTAAATCTGTCCCCTTTTATTGTTCTGTTTCATTTAAGAAAATCAATAAGTTAGATTTATTGAGAATAGGCGGAAGGCTTTATACCGTATTGCTCTAAAGTAATATGCGAACTATTATTCACATACATTTGCCGTCATAATGAGCATAATAGTTCACAGCGAATCTTCTTTTATTAACCCGAAGTGTCTGTATGCAAGTTCCGTAGCTACCCTTCCTTTTTTAGAACGCTGTATAAATCCGCAGGCGACAAGATAAGGCTCGACGACGTCTTCGAGTGTGTCTTTCTCGTCGTTCATAGCCTGCGCTATAGTTTCGATGCCGACGGGTCCGCCTCCAAATTTTTCGATAACTGTTTTTAAAAAAAGAATATCGTTGGCGTCCAAACCGAGTTCATCTATTCCGAGGCTTTCGATGCCGAATTTCGCAACCTCAAGCGTTATGCGGTCTTCTTTAAGATGCGCCATATAATCCCTGAGCCTCCTTAAAAGCCTGTTGGCTATCCTGGGCGTTCCTCTGGAACGGCGGGCTATTTCGACGGCGGCGGCGTTTTCGATACCTATGCCGTAAAGTTTTGCGCTTCTGGCTACTATACCGGCAAGTTCTTTCTCATCATAATATTCAAGGCGGGCGGTAAAACCGAACCTGTCCCTCAAGGGCGACGGGATAAGCCCGGCTCTGGTCGTAGCGCCTACAAGAGTGAACCGCGGCAGATTTATTCTTATGGATTTAGCCGTTGCGCCCTCGCCTATTATGATGTCGAGCTTAAAATCTTCCATGGCTGGATAAAGCATTTCTGCGGCAGGCTTAGGCAACCTGTGTATTTCGTCGATAAAGATTATATCGCCGTTGGAAACGGCTGATAAAAGAGCGGCTATATCGCCCGCCTTTTCTATCGAAGGCCCCGACGTTATTTTAATGTTTACGCCGAGTTCTTTCGCTATAATTCCCGCAAGTGTGGTCTTGCCGAGGCCGGGAGGTCCGAAAAACAGCAGGTGGTCTAGGTCGTGATGTCCAAGGTTCGAGGCCCTTTTTTTAGATGCGTTTATAAAAATAAGGAGATTTTTCTTTAATTTCGTCTGCCCTATGTATTCGTCGAATGATAGCGGCCTTACGGGGTTGTCGAAATCGCCCGCCTCATCTTTTTCAGGAGAAACTGGAGACACCGCATCGTCCGCATTTTCAGACGCATTTTTCGTAATTTTTTCGTCTTCCGCGCTTTTAAATTCTTTTTTGAACGATGCCATAATGATATTTATAAATTTTTCTTGGAATATATATGCCTTAAGCATTCCTTAGTTAAATCTTCGGTGGCGGCCGGAATGTTTCCTTCGGATTTAACCGCGCTGAACACCTTGCTTGCAAGGTTAAAGGAATCGAGCCTCGAATAGCCGAGCGCCTCAAGCGCCTGAGCGGATTCCATTATTATATCGGAGGGCTGTTTTTCAGCGGTTATTGACCGGTTTATTATCTCGCCTCCGTTTTTATTTTCCGGAGTCAGTCGTAATTTTTCCGAATTTAAATTTGCATCTTCGCTTTCCCTGTATTTACTGTTCTTTATGCTGATGTCTCTAGCTTTTATATCGTTAAACGCCGCCGATTTCTTTAGTATTTTATTCTTCAGCTCCATTATTATCCGTTCTGCTTTAGACTGCCCTATGCCTTTAATGGCGCAGAGAGCTGATATATCCTGCATAGTCAGGATATTTATCAGATTTCCGGCATCTATGCTGGAAAGGATGGTAACGGCAAGTTTCGGGCCGACGTCTTTTACGTCCAAAAGAAGCGAAAAAATTTCCCTCTGAAGCCTCGTATCGAAACCGTAAAGCGTTATTCTGTCTTCCCTGACGTAGGTGTGGATAAAAAGGCTCAAATCCATGCCTTCGTTTACGTATGCAGAATTTTTTTCAAAATTCGGCATCGGCATATATACCTCGTATCCTACCCCGCCCGTTTCTAAAATAATAAGCGACTTTTCAATATCTCTGTAAATTAACGTTCCGCGCAAAAATGCTATCATTTTTATATATAATTATATACTAACGAAATTCGCCATATCGGTAGCACAGCAAACTGCAATCGAAAGCGCATCCGATATATTATCGTCAAGATTTTGGTTTAAAAACTCCGTTACGTTAGCGCCGTTAGAGGCGCAAATAAGCTTCAGGGCATCTTTCATCTGGCTTTTATCGGCATCTCCATAACCGGAGATGCTTTTTTTAACGAATCTTGGAGAATATTCTTTGAGTTTTATGTTCAAAGCCGACGAGAGCAGGCATATTACGCCTCTTGCCTGCGACAGCTTAATCAATGACGACGGGTTTATGCCGGAAAAGACCGATTCTAAAGACATAATGTCCGGCGGATATTGAAGGGCGACTTCCTTAAGCTCATCGTAAATTTTGCCGAGATTCGAAGGAAACTTGTTTTTCCCTGCGTCTATCAAACCGCATGATATTATATCGAAGGGTTTGCCGAAAGAAGGCAGGTCTAAAACAGCCCAACCCGTCAATCTCGACCCGGGGTCAACCCCTAAAATTCGATAGCCCATAACTCAAAATCCTGCATAAGTAATTCCGGTTCAAGGCAAATACTATATATATAGCCGGCTTAACTCTCGGCTTCCTGTATGTCGAAATTTGCGTAAATATTCTGAATTCCTTCTATTTCTTCGAGCGCGTCCATAAGCCTTACCATCTGGTCGGCTTCTTTTCCTTTAAGCTCGATATTGGTCTGCGGAATGTATGAAATTTCTGAAAATTTTTCCTTTATTCCTTTAGTCTCAAAAACGGATTTTACGTTCTCGAAATCTTTTACGTCGCTGTAAACAAGAATTTCGTCTTCTTCGGTTTTTACGTCTTCGGCTCCCGCCTCTAAGGCAATTTCCATTATAGCGTCCTCGGTATTGGATGCCGCATCGAATCCTATTACGCCTTTTTTATTGAACATCCACATAACACAGCCCGATTCGCCGAGACTTCCGCCATGCCTAGAAAGAGCGTGCCTTACTTCCGAAACCGTCCTGTTTCTGTTATCCGTAAGCGTTTCAATAAGGAGGGCTACTCCTGCAGGTCCATATCCTTCATATATTATCTCTTCGTATGTTTCGCCTTCTAGTTCACCGGCGCCTTTCTTAATTGCCCTTTCTATGTTTTCTTTTGGCATATTGGCGGCTTTTGCTTCATCGACGGCAAGCCTGAGACGAGGATTAGACGAAATATCTTTTCCGCCTATTCTGGTGCTTGTGATGATTTCGCGTATTATATTTGTAAAAATCCTGCCTCTTTTTGCGTCTAAAGCGCCTTTCTTTCTTTTAATGGTGCTCCATTTGCTGTGACCGGACATACTATAATCCTCCTAAAATAATATAAATTATTTCACGCAATTAAAATAGCGATATATGGTGCGAAAGGGGGGACTCGAACCCCCAAGGATTGCTCCGCTGGATTCTAAGTCCAGTGCGTATACCAGTTTCGCCACTCTCGCATAGTTCGAAAAAATTATAAATTAATTCCTTTCAAATTTAATAATTATACCAAAAAATTAATTAAAAGTGGAAATTTTTAAATAGGGATTTTAAAAAGTGGCGGGGCCGACGGGGATCGAACCCGCGACCTCCGGCGTGACAGGCCGGCGTTCTAACCGTCTGAACTACAGCCCCGTATAATGCAAGATATGAGATTGTTTAATAATAACCAAATAATAGGAAAAAGTCAAGGAAATTCCAAATTTGACCGTATGCTTAAATTAAGGCGATGGTAGGCGGAACAGGGTTCGAACCTGTGACCCCCGGCTTGTAAAGCCGATGCTCTAACCGGCTGAGCTATCCGCCCAAAAAACAACCCTCATTTCTAAAAAATTAGCGAAACCGTATAACTATAAAATGAGGGTTTAGATGAAACATATATTTTTCTGCGTGCATTGAAAAAGTATATCTTTTTCAGCAGAAAAATATGTTTACTTTCCGGTATTTACCGCTTCTTTGAAAGATTTACCGGCTTTAAACTTAGGTGACTTAGAAGCTTTAATCTGAATTTCCTTTCCGGTCTGCGGATTTCTGCCTTTTCTTGCCGCTCTTTTAGTCACTTCGAATGTACCGAAACCGACGAGCCTGACTGCATCGCCTTTTTTTAAGGCGTTAATTACCGCGTTGATTGCCGCGCTAAGTGCCTTTTCACTGTCCGCTTTCGTAAGCTTGGACGATTTTGCAATTGCATCAACCAATTCTGCTTTTGTCATACCAACTTCCTCCTTACATTTTAAGGTTTTAACGGTTTAATTTTAGTTAAGCATCCCTGTATTGCTACATTTGCAGGTGCTTTACTTAAGTATATATAATATATATATGTTTTTAATGAATATGTCAACAAAAAAAATCATATTTTATAACATTTTTTTAATATACTTAAATAGATTTTGCGCCGGCATCCTTTTCATAAAGAAGAATAGGCTGACCGCTATTAATAATAACATCGTCGTTTATAACGCATTCTTTAATAGTCGGATCGGTCGGTATTTCATACATTACATCTAACATTATTGATTCTAGAATCGTTCTTAAGCCCCTTGCTCCGGATCCGTGTTTTACGGCTTTTTTTGTAATTTCCTTAACGGCGGAATCGGTAAATCTTAAATTTACGTCCTCAAGTTCGAATAATTTTTGATACTGCTTAATCAACGCATTTTTAGGCTTTGTTAAAATCTCTACGAGGGCTTTCTCATCAAGTTCTTCAAGCGTTGCTGTTACAGGAAGCCTGCCGATAAATTCCGGAATAAGTCCGTATTTCAATAAATCTTTAGTCTCTACCTGTTTCATTATTTCATATGGACTGCCTGATTTGTTGGAATTAACTCCGGCATTAAAACCTATAGGCTGTTGATGTATCCGTTTTTCTATGATTTTATCAAGACCGTTAAAAGCGCCGCCGCATATAAAAAGAATATTGCTTGTATCCAATCTTATAAATTCCTGATGCGGATGTTTTCTGCCTCCTTTAGGCGGAACATTTGCGACGGTTCCTTCTATAATTTTCAGAAGTGCCTGTTGAACGCCTTCTCCAGACACGTCCCTTGTTATGGAAACATTATCGGTTTTCTTTGCAATCTTATCTATTTCGTCTATATATATAATGCCTTTTTGAGCTCTTTCGACATCGTATTCGGCATTTTGCAGAAGCGAAAGCAGAATGCTTTCGACATCTTCACCTACATAACCCGCTTCGGTAAGCGTCGTAGCGTCGGCAATGGCGAAAGGCAGTTCGAGCATTCTGGCAAGCGTCTGCGCAAGCAGAGTTTTCCCGCTTCCGGTAGGACCTATTATTAAAATATTGCTCTTTTGCATTTCCACGTCGGTATTGTTTTTGTCGTGCAAATTATAACCAGTATTTGATTTGCCCGATTTATTATTATGAAGTTTTTCTGCGTTTTTAAATGAAAGATTATGCTCTATTCTTTTATAATGATTATAAACTGCGACGGAAAGAATCTTTTTAGCCCTTTCCTGCCCTACTACGTATTGGTCTAAAAAAGCCTTAATTTCTATCGGCTTATAAAGGTAATTTTCAACTTTTACTTCTGAGGGAACCGGCTGTACCTCATCCGATATAATATCGTTGCAAAGGCTTATACATTCATCGCATATATAAACCGATGGCCCGGCAATTAGTTTTCTGACCTCGTCCTGAGATTTTCCGCAAAAAGAACAGTATAGTTCCCTTCCGTAGTTATCGTCGTTATTATTGTTATTGTTTTTTTTTGCCATTTTTAACTGCCTCTGTATAATTATTTTGCATTTTTAATTTCTTTTTTCTCTACCACTTTATCGATTATTCCATACTCTACCGATTGAGCTCCGCTCATAAAAAAATCTCTTTCGGTATCTTCCCTGATTTTATCTATCGACTGACTGGTATGGGAAGCTAAAATCTGATTCAGTTCTTCTCTCATCCTTAAAATTTCCCTTGCCTGAATATCGATGTCGGTAGCCTGCCCCTGAAAACCGCCTAAAGGCTGATGTATCATAATTCTGGCATGCGGAAGGGCAAATCTCTTTCCTTTAGCCCCTGCCGCCAGAAGAACCGCTCCCATACTTGCCGCCTGGCCCATACAGAGCGTCGAAACATCAGGCTTTATATACTGGATAGTATCGTAAATGGCAAGTCCGGCGGTTATAACGCCTCCCGGCGAATTTATATATATATTTATGTCTTTTTCTGGGTCTTCCGATTCGAGAAACAAAAGCTGTGCTATAATTAGATTGGCAAAAGTATCGTCGATAGCTTCTCCTATAAAGATAATTCTGTCTTTTAGAAGGCGGGAGTATATATCGTAGGACCTTTCCCCCCTGTGCGTCTGTTCGACTACTATAGGTACAAGCGACATCTTATTATTCTCCATATAAGTAAATATTAATTATCCCGTTATTCTATTATTCTTCAATATATGATACCTTATTTTGTATAAGAAAATCAAACGTCTTGTCTTCAAGCAAGGCATGCTTTAAATTTTCCTGTGCTTCTTTAGCGGAATAAAAGCCTTTAACTTCATCTTCCTTCATATTGGACAGTGCGGCCGTATGTTTGTAAAATTCTTCCAAATCCGACTCGGTTACCGTTATATTTTCGGATTTTTCTATTTCCGACAGCAAAAGATACAGCGCGATATCCCGCTTAGCCATAATTCTTAAGATACCCATAAACTCGCCTGCATGTTTTTCATTAATATCTTTATATTTACCCTGTTTTTTCATTTCTTCGAGTCTCGATTTAGCATCTTCTTCTACAATGCTCTCTGGAAGCTCAACCGGATTCAGGTTTACAAGCTCTTCCGATATAGAAGCTCTCAAAGAATCTTTGTATCTCTTTTCCTCATATTCGTTAAGGCTTTTCTCGACATATTGCCTGAATTCGGAAGCGTCTTTGAAATCACCGAAGTTTTTAATAGTTTCGGCATTTAATTCCGGCAGGATTTTTTTATCTATTTCTTTAATAAAACCTTTAACGACGACTTTTCTTTCCTTATCGTCGAATTCAAAACTATCCCCTTTCTTTTTTCCTATAAAAGAAGCCTCGAACGTTTTGTCTATAATACTTGAATTAAGGCTTATAGAGTAATCTTTCGCGCTGTCAACCTCTTTGCCGGTTTCGTCAATTGTTACATAATCTATTTTAACGAAATATTTATCGTCCTGGTTTATAACGGCTGAATCGTCTAATTTTTCCTGATCCGCAAGCCTTTCGAGAAGAAAATTAATTTCTTCCTGAATAACTTCGTCTGTAATATCTCGTTTTTTATTTTTTTTAACCTTAACGTTTAAATTTAAATTCTTAACTTCCGGCATAACGTCAAACGATATAGAATATTCATTTTCAGTTTTTTTCTCTAAAGTCGGGGTTCCTACTACATATATTCCTTTTTCCGAGACAATTTTTCTGAAGTCTTCATTTAAAATCTCGGCGGCGGCTTCTTCGAACAGTTCCTGCTCATAATATTTTTTAATGATAGAAACAGGCGCCTTGCCCGGCCTGAAACCTTTTATGTTAGATTTTTTTGCTGCAGCCTCGAGCTTCTTTTGCAAAAGCTCCTGCGTCTTCGATTCGTCCAATTTTAAATTAACGCTTTTTCTGACTGATGTCTCGTCTTTTATCGTAGCTTCGTTTGATGCATTATCCATAACCCGGATTATCTCCTGTTTTAATATTTTTATTATTATATTCTTCTTGTTTTATCCGACGAATATGGGTCTTTTTGAAAGCATATCTGGCAAAATAAGTTTCCTGAACGGCATACCCTCCGTACCGGCTTTTATTTCTTTTATAAATTCCGGCGGCGTAAAATTAAAATTCTTCCTTTCCCTATATCTGTTTCTGACGGAAATAACTCCGCTTTCATACTCTTTCTGTCCTACTACAGCAATATACGGAACCCATTCTTCTTCGGCGAACATAATCTTTTTACCTAGGCTGAAATCTCTGTCGTCTATATCTACTCTTATATCGGACTTGTACATATCTTCCTTTAGTTTAACCGCAAAATTCATGAACTTATCCGATACGGGAATTATCCTGACCTGTGTAGGGCAAAGCCATAAAGGAAAAACGGGGATATTTTTTTTAAGCGCTTCTTCAATTATAAGATACATCCATCTTTCAATAGCGCCTACGGATGAATGGCATATTATGCAGCCGGTTTTTTCACCGGTTTCGGCTGTGAAATTCAGTCCATACCTTTTAGCGTCTTCGACATCGAGCTGAACCGTAGAAAGCTGACAAGAGCCGTTTACGGAATCTACTCCTTGAAATTCGTGTTTAAGCGCCCAGTAGTGCTTCATTTTGGACAGGACTTCAATAAGCGCGGGCTTTTTAGAATACTTTAAAAGTTCTATTATCTTGTCTTTATATTTATCGTAATACTCTTTTACAATTCTGAAAACTACGGCATATTCGATACCTGTGCCTTCGGCAAGGTCCGCGTATGTTCTATAAAGCACCTGATATTCGTTAAAACCTTCTTCTAAATTCAGACAGAAACTGTGGATATCCGGCATAGTAAAGCCTCTCAGCCTTCTTAAACCCGATAATTCACCGCTTTTTTCGTATCTGAAGCTCTTTGAAATTTCGTAAAACCTAAGCGGAAGCTGTTTATAACTCATTTTAGCGTCTTTAAGCATCGAAAAAAGTCCGAAATCTCCTGCAAATCTTAAAACAAACTCTTTAGACGGCGCAAATCCGCCGGTATCGGATTTTTCGTCCGGAACTAAAACGGAATAATGACGCTCGTGAAAAGACTCTCCCTGTCCTTTAATTTCCGGTTTATTCCAGTTATAAATCAGCGGCGTTTCTATCTCCATGCACTTCAAATGGTTTAAGGCAATATCTTCTGCCCAATCCGACAAAAGCTTGTATAAAAGAGTCCCTTTTGGATAAAATCTCAGATGGCCTGAATCGGAATTTTCTTCGTGGTCTGCAATTTCAAGGCGCCTCATAGCTGAAACGGACGGGGGAGTTTCTCCTTCTTTTATTTTAAATTCCTCATACGCAATCACTTTTCTGAGGGAAGCGAAATCTTTAAGCACTTTATCGTCGAGTATGCTTTTATTTTTTAAATCTATTTTTGTTTCGATGCCGTCGTAATTCAATATAAAAAATTCGCTTTCTACATCTTTTACGACGTCTTCTCTAGTTTTTTTTGTAGAAACGGCTGTTGCGCTTACTGCGTCAGATTCGGTTATATGCCTGGATGATTCGCTTAACGGATGCCCTTTACATGAAATTTTAAAGCTTTTATACCACCCGAAAGGCGCTCTGTAAACGGTATAAAAAGGCTCAATTTCAGTCTTTAAAGAGTTAAGTGCAGAGATAGCGATTGATGGATCGGCAAGGCTATTGGAAAGATGCGCATAAGGATATAAAACTATTATCCCCGGCTTTAATTTATCTGCAATTTCTTTAATTTCCCCAAAAGCTCTTTTTACTATATTTGCGGTACTCTTCGCATCCCCTTTTTCAACTGTGCAGAAAATCACCAACGGTTCTGCAAAAAAATTTCCGCTTTCATTAAGAAGGTTTGTGTCAATTTCCTCTGCAACGGGAGTTTTTCCTGTTAAAGAATAGTTAAAATCATCGGCATGAATTATTAATAGCTGCATAATATAATATAATATATTTTAAAAGTCGTTCGGAAGACTTTCAAGCTCCTTTGCGGTAAACACGGGACCGTCTTTACATACGTAAACGCTTCCTACGTTGCATCTTCCGCATTTACCCAGCCCGCATTTCATCCTGTTTTCAAGCGTAGTAATAATATCGCTCTTGTCGAACCCCATTTTTTCCTCCAACGATTTTAACGCAAATTTTATCATAATTGGAGGACCGCACACTATTGCCACGCTGTTTTCGCCTTTTATAGGCAGTTGCTCAAGAATGGTAGGAACGAAACCTACTTTCCCCGTCCAGTCGGGTGTTTCTCCACCCGGGTCAACGGTAATAATTACGTCGGTGTTTTTATATTTTTTCCATTCATCGAATATACCTTTATAAAGGAGGTCTCCTACCGACCTTGCTCCGTATAGTATGGTAATTTTGCCGTAATCGTCCCGCTCGTCGAGGCAGTATTCCATAATCGATTTTACCGGAGCCATACCTATGCCGCCGCCCACGAAAACAAGGTCTTTTCCTTTCATTTTTGACGTATCGAAATAATTTCCGTAAGGGCCCCTGAAAGCTATTTTATCTCCCTGATTCAGACTATTTATCCCGGTAGTAGCTCTTCCCGAAGATCTAAAACTGAATTCAAAATATTCTTTTCTTAAAGGAGACGACGATAATCCGAACGTCGATTCTCCTTCTCCTATGAAAGAAAACTCTCCGAACTGGCCGGGCAGAAAATCTATGCTGCCCCCGTCGATAGTAAGACGTATAGTTTTGGTATCCGCGGTTTCCTGAATAATTTCTTTTATTTCAGCCAGTTTCGGCAAATAAATATTTTCCATTAACTATCTGCTCCCCGCTATATGTTAAAAATTTTAAATTAAATTATATTTAAGCCATATCGGCTAAGTCTTTTGCAACTTCTTTAATATCTATGTCTTCGGGGCAGTTCCTGGAACATCTTCCGCATCCTACGCATAGATATTTATCGAACTTTTCGCTGTATATTTTAAATTTGTGCATAAGCCTCTGCCTGTATCTGTCCCCCTGAGTAACTCTTGGGTTATGCCCGGAAGTATGAAGGGTAAATATGCCGAACTGGCAAGAATCCCAGTTTCTAATCCTCCTGCCTTCTTTTAAATTTCCTTCATCCTGAATATCGAAACAGTGGCAGGTCGGGCAGGTATATGTGCAGACTCCGCATCCTATGCATGATAAAAATCTGTCCTGAAAATAATTATGTTCGAAGTTTTTGTCCAAAAAATTTTTAGTTCTTTCTATCTCAAAAAGTTTTTTCCAGTCCTTGTCTCCTGGAACTTGAGCCTTTGTAGTTTCTTTAAATAGATTCATATAGGGATTAATAAGATTTAAACCTTTTTCGCTCGTCACTACGGCAAAATATTTGTCCCCGGCTTTTTTAAGAAGTATATCGGAACCGTAAGAACTTTCCGGAGAAAGCTGCATTTCGGTGCAGAAACAATAGTTATCCGGTTTTTCGCAGGCTATAGAAACTATGGTCAAATTTTTAAATCTTTCGTTAAAAAATTCGTCTTTATAATCCCAGTTAAAAACCTTTTCCATTATAGGTCCGGCACCTGCATCGCACGGTCTTCCGCCGAAAATAACTCTTTTTTCGTTTGCTCCGGCAACCGCTTCCAGTCCGTCTTTAATATCGGTATCGACGCCGGAAAAAGAATATTCTAAAAGCGTTTCGGTTTTAGGAAGAATATATTCCTTATAAGACATTTTGGGCAGAAGAATATCTAGGTTTGCTTCTTCGAATCTGCTTATTTTTCCGTAAAAAGTGTCGCCGTCTTTATCTGTGGGGGCGATAACCTCAAAGTTATCGGCTATGATGCTCTCAACAAATTTTTTAAGATTTTCCGCCGAAATTTCAAAATATTTTTCTTCCATTATGAACCGTCTCCAATATCTTATTTCTTATTTAATAAAGTCGTTGAAATCGCTTTCGCTGAAAACTCCGAAAACGGGTTTTGCATTAATATCTAATCCTGATTTATAACCAAACAGATTATATACGTCTTTAGCCATTTTTTCGTTAATCAGCATAAGCGGAATGTTCACCGGACAGGCTCTTTCGCATTCTCCGCAGCCTATGCATCTTCCCGAAAGATGGTATGCCCTAATAAGATTCCACTGCGCATTGCCGGTCTCTTCCGAATTCGTGTCTATCCACTGCGGCATATTTTTTTCTACTATGCATCTTGAACAATAGCATAGAGGGCAAGCCTGCCTGCAGGCGTAGCATTTTATGCATTTATCGAATTCTTTAGCCCAAAAAGCATTTTTCTCTTCCGCGCTCATAGATTCGAGCTTTTCTATGCCGTAATAAGGTTTGACGTTTCCCGACAAAGCAAGTTTGGGCTCTTCCGATTCTATAAGAAAATCGTACAGTACCGGAATATGCTCTTCGCATATAAGGCATTTATCGTAAACCGTCGATTCAGATACGCCTGTTTCGCCTTTATCGGCAAGGTTCTGCCTTATTACTCCGTTACATTCAATTCCGATAATTTTTATATTATCCCTGGAAATCTGATATTCTTGAATTAAAGCGTTAACGGCTTTCTCGTCGCAGCCTTTAACGACTATGCCTATTTTTCCGAACTTTTTGACCTCCGGTTTTTTTAAGAATACCGCAAGGTCCTGAACGGCATAGTGACTGAAAGAAAGCTTTCCGGCTTCCTCCGCCTTTGTAATAAAAACAGGCCTCATTCTTTGGGGATTGGAACCTTTCGCATAGCCAATTATTAGGCTGACTTCTCCGCTTTCTAAAAGGTCTTTTGCAATTTTTTGCAGTTTTTCGTCGATCTTTGTATTCGCCATAAATATATATCCTTTATTTTTTTGTAAATATATCGGTTGATTTACCGGGCAGGGATTTAATTTTATCGGTAAATTCGTTTATTATAGAAACCCATTTGTTTCCCTCGGAAGCGCTTACCCATGAAAACTCGACCCTGTCTAAATCTACCCCGAGATATCCGAGCAAATCCCTGAAAGTCGCATATTTTCTTCTTGAATGATAATTGCCGCTCGTATAATGGCAGTCTCCCGGGTGGCATCCAGAAACCAGAACTCCTTTTGCCCCTTTTTTAAACGCTTCGACTATAAAAAGAGGGTCTATCCTTCCGGTGCATGGAAGCTTTATAACCCTGACGTTGTCGGAATACTTCATTCTGCTTGTTCCCGCAAGGTCTGCTCCGCTGTAAGTACACCAGTTGCAGACAAAGGCTATTATTCTGGGGTCTGCGGAGCCGTCCCCTGCAATTTTTGAATCGGTATGGTTTTCCTTTCTTACATCTTTATCTTCCATTTCCGAAAAACTCCTTATTTTGTTTAGTATTTTTTATACCGCTAAAGCCTTAATTTCGGCATATATCTGGTCATCCATAAACCCTTTAACGTCGATAGACTTAGAGAAACAGGCATTTACGCATGCCCCGCATCCGGTGCAAAGCCCCGGATTAACGTTTGCTACTACCTTTATGAGTTTTCCGCTCCTGTCTTTAATTTCTTTTTTGCTTATAGCATTGTAAGCGCATACTCTCTGACAGTAAAAACATGCAACGCAAGTCGCTTCGTTGACGTTCGCTATGGTTCCTTCGACCTCGTATTCGTTCTTCGAAAAAAGCCCTAATATTTTAGATGCGGCCGCAGAACCTGAAACGACGGATTCTGGAATATCCCTTGGTCCCTGCGCCATTCCGGCAAGAAAAATACCGGCAGTAGAAGACTCCGCCGGACGAAGCTTAGGATGCGATTCCGTGAAAAACCCGTATTTATCATACGAAATCCCAAGCATCTGGGCAAGTTTGTCGGAACCTTTTTTCGGTATTACGCCGGTAGCAAGAACGACCATATCGGCGGCTATCTCTACCTGATTTCCCGAAAGGGTGTCCGCGCCTTTAACGATAAGTTTTCCTTCGTCCTCATATATTTTAGATACCCTGCCTCTCAAATAAATTGCGCCGTCCTGTTCCATAGTGCCCCTGACGAACTCTTCGTACCCCTTGCTTGTTGACCTTATATCGATATAGAAAACATAACTCTGGGAACCGTGAACCTTGTGGGCAAATAATTTAGCATGTTTTGCCGTGTACATACAGCACACTTTTGAACAATAGGGGACGCCTTTTTCCGGATCTCTCGAACCTACGCACTGAACGAAAACAATAGTTTGCGGCGTTTTTCCGTCGGAAGGCCTTTTAATAACGCCTTCGGTGGGACCCGAAGCTGATAGAAGCCTTTCAAACTGCAAACCCGATATTACGTCTTTATATTTTCCGTAACCGTATTCGCCGTACATAGAAGTATCCATAAGGTCGTATCCCGTCGAGGCGACTATTGCGCCTACCGTTTCTTCTATAATTTCATCCTGAAGGCTGAAATCTATACACTTAGGTCCGCAAGCATCGAAGCATTTCTGGCATTTACCGCCTTTTTTATAATGAAGGCAGACGGAACGGTCAAGCACCGGAACAAGCGGGACCGCCTGAGGAAACGGAACGTATATAGCAGTCCTTTCGGAAAGGTTTACGTTAAATTCGCTTTTGACGTTTTTATGCATCGGACAGGCATTCCAGCATTCGCCGCATCCGGTGCAGTCTTTTTCGACTACGCTTCTCGCCTTTTTCTTTATTTTTATCTTAAAATTCCCAATATATCCGGAAATATCTTCAACCTCCGAATATGTATATAATTTTATATTCGGGTGCTGGTTTGCTTCTACCATTTTAGGAGTCATTATACAGCTTGAACAGTCAAGGGTGGGGAAGGTTTCGTCAAGCTGTATCATTCTTCCGCCTATCGAAGGTTCTTTTTCGACAAGCAGAACCTCCACTCCGCCGTTGGCGATATCGAGAGCCGCTTGTATCCCGGAAATTCCGCCGCCGATAACTAAAGCTTTTTTATTTAAAGGAACTCTGACGTCTTCGATAGGCCTGTCTCTTTTAACCTTCTCGACCATCATTTTCATCAAATCTACGGCTTTTGCGGTTGCCCTTTCTTTGTCTTCGTGAACCCACGAAACCTGTTCCCTTATATTGGCTATCTCGACGAAATAAGGATTTAAACCTTCCTTTGCGGCAGCCTTTCTGAATGTATTTTCGTGCATATGTGGCGAGCAGGCCGCAAGAACGATGCCCGTCAAATTCTTCTCTTTTATTATATTTCTCAAACTGTTCTGGCCGGGGTCGGAACACATGTATTTGTAATCTAACGCACTGACCACTCCCGGAATTTTAGCTGCTTCTTCTCTGACCTTCTCGACATCGACCGTTCCGGCTATGTTGGAACCGCACCAGCAAACAAATACGCCTATTCTTGCCATAATATATACCTCGTATATCGCTCTATTTTGATTTTAATTGCTTACGTACTACGTACAACAAGATTGTTTCGCTATGCTAACAATGACAAATTTTTAGTTATATCTTAATCTATTGTTGGTTAGTTAACTCTTTTATCTTTTTTAAAACCCTGTCGGCGGCGACCATATGTCCGTCTATTGCAAGGTCTTTGGGGTCTATTCCAAAAGAAAGGCCTAACAGCTCCGTTATAAAAAGAACGGGCAACCCAAGTTTTTCATCATATTTTCTTTCTATTTCCCTCTGCCTCACGTCTAAATTGGAATGGCAGAGCGGGCATGCTACTACGACAAGGTCTGCTCCGTTTTTTTTAATATCGTACAATATGTTTCCGGTTAAAGCCATGACCACGTCCGGTTTGGAAAGGGAATTAATCGCCCCGCAACATTCCGTTTTAAAAGAATAATCCACGGGTTCTGCTCCCGTAAGCGCAACCAATTCATCCATAGTAACCGGATTTTCGGGGTCGTCGAACTGCATAACTTTGGGAGGCCTTACTAACAGGCATCCGTAATACGAGGCAACCTTAATTCCGGATAAAGGCTTTTTAACCATAGATTTTATTTTATCTTTCCCTACTACGCCGATAAGAAATTCTAGCATATTGTTAATGCTCATTTCGGCATTATAAGGCATTTCTAAAGAATCCGTTATTTTCTTTTTAAGAATATCGTCGTTTTTTAATTCGTAATCGGCGTTTTTAAGCCTGTTTGAACAAGCCGCGCACGGCGCAAGAACGGATTCGTATCCGTCTTTTTCAGCTATCGCAAGATTCCTTGCGGGGAGAGCAACGGACAAATTATGATTTATGCTGTGTGCAGCGGAAGCTCCGCAACAGTTCCAGTCCGGTATTTCCTTTATCTCCATGTTTAGAACCTCGAGTATCTTTAATAAAGATACTTCATATTCGAACGACGTTCCTTTAAGCGAACATCCGGGGTAATATGCTAATTTCATATATTATGGTTTCTCCAGATAATTTTAATTTTTACTCAAAATCCTTAAAAATTTTAGCAATTTGATTTAAGCCGGCTATTTTTTCTCCATGCATTTTAAGTTTGCCCTTTTCAAGCATTTTAGGGGCCAAAAACATATCTCTGAACAGATGCCGCGTCTTTAACTTGTATTTGCCTACAAGCTCAAGCTCGAATATTCTGCCGTTCGACTTGACGTTGTCGAGAAATACTTCATGAAACATCTGGACTTCTTTTTCGACTTTCGACACAATACCTTTTTTCTCCGCTATTTCTCTTAGAACGTCCATAATTCCCGTAACCTCGAATCCCTTGGGGCAACGCGTGGAACAAGTATTGCAGGAGACGCACAGCCATATTGTTTTGGAACTCAACACTTTGTCTTCCATTCCGAGTTCCGTCATTTTTATAATCTGGTTTGGCGTATAATCCATCTCGAAGTTGACTGGACATCCCGCCGAACATTTACCGCACTGATAGCATTTAGCCAGCTTGTCGTGAAGCATAGATTCGACTTGCGCGGCAAAATTCCGCCTGTTTTGTTCGTTTATGACAGTTTTCATATTGTTATACCGGAATTAGTTTAAATTTAATTATCTAATTATCTATATATATATTTTTATGAATTTTTATTAATTTCAAAATACGTCTTTTTATTATAATTTATTCATAGTTTTAAGTCAAGAAATTTTAAGCCGCAAATTAATTGTTTTTACGGTGCGCCTAATAAATCGTAATCCCTTGTTTTTAATATCTTAACGGACATAAAACCTTCATCGGATTTATTTCTTAAATTATTTTTTAAATCGTTTGCATACATATAAACGCATCCGTCTATATCGGGTGCCTGAAAATAAGTCCTAAGCCTTGCGGTCTTATTGTTTGTTTCGTCGATTATCGCTTCATACGTCCGCCCTATATGGCGGGATAATATGCGCGGGATAATGGTTTTTTGGGTTTCCATTAAAATTTTATACCTTTCGGATTTTGTCTTTGCATTTACTTTTGAACCGTATCTATAAGAAGCGGCCGCTCTTTCGTCGGAATATTTAAAGACTCCGAGATTGTCGAATTCGGTTTCTTCTATAAAAGCTATAAGTTCTTTGAAATTTTCATCCGTTTCGCCTGGAAAACCGGCTATAAGAGAAGTCCTCAATGCGGAGCCCGGAATTTCTTTTTTTAATTTTTCGATAAGGTTTATAATATCTTTTTTCGTATTTCCCCGCTTCATAAGTTTCAGGATTCGGTCGTTAATATGCTGGACGGGCATATCGATATACTTCAGGATTTTTTCTTCGTCTTTTATGAGACTTATTAAATCGTCCGTAAATAACGTTTTCATAGGATATAAATACATAAGCCTTATCCATTTTATTTCTTTTATTGCGGCAAGCTCCCTTAAAAGCCGGTATAACCCGTTTTTTATGTTTAAATCTATTCCGTAATACGAAGTGTCCTGGGAAATTATTATAAGCTCTTTAACGCCTGCTGAGGCTAAATATAAGGCTTCGTTCTTAATTTCTTCTATAGGCTTAGACCTGTAAACTCCCCTTATCGAAGGGATAGTGCAAAAAGAGCAAGCTCTGCCGCAGCCTTCGGATATTTTAAGATATGCGGTTCTTTTTAAATTAAAATGCTCCCTTTCACATTTTTCTAAAGTTTGCAGATTAAGATTTCCGCGCGCTATTTCTTTGCCGGCTATTGCGGCAAGTTCTTCTACTATTTTTTCTTCATCGAAAGTAGGCAGGAATAAATCTACTTCGGGCAGTTCCTCTTTAAGCGCGTTAAGATTGTTATTTACCATGCATCCCGCAACCGCTATATATTTTATTTTTCCAGCCTGTTTTTTACCGACGGCTTCCATAATCACGCCTATGGATTCTTTCCTTGCCGCCTCGATAAACCCGCAGGTATTAATAAGGCAGATATCGCAGTTGTCTATATCGGAAGTAAATTTTATATCCGATTTTTCAAGGCGCGTGAACATCGCTTCCGAATCCACCTGATTTTTCGGACATCCTAAGCTTATGAGATTAAAACTGAAGGGCATTTATTTTATTACGAAGGGTTTATTTTAATGTTTTTTATATTGACAAATGACTTTAAAGTCATTATATTTATATTTATATTTTATTAACAATAAGACTTTATAATGGTTTATGATTATAATGTATAATATAATATAAAACGGCGGTTAAAGCCAGAAAAAAATGAAAAAAAACTTCGGAAGAAAAAATAAATTTAATTATCTTGCGGCGGCGGCGCTTTGCCTGACTGTTTCCATATTATTAATTGCCGCGCCGAACGACCCCTCTTTTGCGGAAAAAGAGACAAAAAGCGCCGGAACCGGCGGAGCAATTTCCTACGTCTCAGTCCAAACCGTAACCTTAAAAGACGCCTTGAGGCTTGCCCTTAAACTTTATCCGGGGATATTGACATCCAAATACTCCTATATATCATCGGCTTATACTAAAAATCAAACACTTTCCCAATACTACCCTCAAATTTCCGGAACCGCGGGATTTTCAAGGAATTCTTTTATGGAAGTAAGCAATAACGGCTTAATTTCGGGGGGGCAGATTTATAACGAACCTGGAATAAACTACTCTTTAAACAATTATTCGGCAACTTTAAACGCAACATATATGCTTTATTCTTTCGGTTCGCGCTATTACAACTATCTTAACGCAAAATACCAGATGAAAGGGGCAAATGCGGGTTACAGTTATGCCGTCAACAGCGACCTTTATAACGTAATCCTCAATTTTGCCGAATATTTCGCAGATAAGGAACTGATGAAAACGGATAAAGAAAACTTTAAAAATGACGAAATCCAGTATAAAGCGGCTGAGGCGTTTTACAAAGTCGGAACCGGCGACCTTTTAGACGCGGAGACGGCAAAAGCAACAATGGAAACGGCAAAAGCGGCTTATATAAATTCGGTATTCAACGTAAAAATTGCAAGGCTCGCTCTTTTAAATTCCATAGGGCTTTCTTCTTCGAAAAAATACCGCTTCATAAATACGCTCAAATTTAAGCCGTTTAACAGCAAACTTCAAAAGCTTATGAAAACGGCTTTAAAATACAATCCTCAGTTAAAGCAAGCGGTTTACGCGGTAAAAGCGTCAAAGGCTTCGGTTAAAAAAGCGGCGAGCGGATACTTCCCTGCTTTTAACGCCGATTTTTCATATACCGGACAAAATTCTTCATTTCCTTTGAATAGAAATTATTCGGCTGGGCTGTCTGTCTCAATACCTATTTTTAACGGTTTTTTGACGCAAAATCAGATAGATTATTCTAAAGCCGTATTAAACGGCAGCATCTGGAATGAAAAACTGACGGAAAATAATCTTATCTATAGCATATCAAGCGATTATTACGCCCTCAATAATCAGTATTTAACGGTTCAGGCTCTTAAATCTTCCAAAAATGCTTCAAAACTTGCCTACACGCTGGCTCTAAAAAGCTATGAGGTGGGAGTCGGGTCTATGGTTCAGCTGGTAGCAGCAAATGCTCAGTATATTTCATCCGTAACAAGCTACATAAACAGCGAATATACTTATTTTTATCTGAAAGCTAAGCTTTATTCCGACCTCGGTTTAACGGTAGAACATTATATAAAATAATAAAGAACTGGATTCCTGCCTGAGCAGGAATGACAAGAATAAGGTGGAAAAAATGTGGAAAAATAAAAAAATAATCGTAACGGCCTTTGCAGTATTAATTTTAATATCGGCCGCTTCTTACTTCATAATAAGAACAAGAACTAAAAAACCGTCTTACGAATTATATGCCGTAAAACCCATTACTATACAGAAATATATAGCCACTACAGGAACCGCAAACCCTATTAACACTATAAACGTAGGAGCGCAAGTATCGGGAATATTCACTAAACTTTACGTATGGTATAATTCGATAGTAAAAAAGGGTCAGCTTCTTGCAGAAATAGACCCTACTCCGTTTATCCAGAAGGTTAACCAGGATAAAGCCAACCTCGAATCGGCAAGGGCAAGCGTTTTAAAGCAGAAAGCGATTTTAGCCTATGATAAACTAACATATATCAGAGACAAAAAATTATGGAAAGAAAACCTTATAGCCCATCAGACGGAACAGAACGCTTACAGCGTCTATCTTCAGGATATTGCACAGCTTAAATATCTAACCGATGCGGTAAACGCTGCAACGGCGCAGTTGGCACAAGACGAAACAAACCTTTCCTACACAAAGATATATTCGCCGGTTAACGGCATAATAATAAACGTAAGCGTAGTAGTCGGACAGACCGTAGCCTCTACTTTTCAGACCCCGAGCCTTTTTACCGTAGGAGAAGATATTACGAAAATGGAAATAGATACTACTACCAACGAAGCCGACCTCGGCGGGATAAAAAAGGGGGATAAAGCATCTTTTACAGTATATGCTTACCCTGATAAGACTATCCAGGGATATGTCCATAACGTCAGGATTAATCCCACAACCGTTTCAGGGGTAGTAAGCTACAACGTCACTATATTTTTCGACAACAAGAACGGCTTGGTACTTCCGGGTATGACGGCAATCGCTAAAATTTACGTTTCAAAAAAAGAAGGCGTCCTCGGCGTGCCTAATTCGGCTTTAAGATTTATTCCTACAGGGGAAAATAAACAAGTTTTGGATAATTTATCTAAAAAATTAAAAGCCGGCGAAGGAGTCGTATGGATATTAAAAAACAAAACGCCCGAACCCGTAATGGTAAAATTAGGCATAAACAACGACGAATATACCGAGGTTATCTCCAACGATATTAAAGCAGGGACCGAGGTAATAACCGGGTTAATATCCAGCGGGCAAACGCAGGCCGCGCCGGGAAGAAAAATGTTCTTCTAACGGTAATTATATAATATGGCAAACGACTATGATATTCGGGACAATGTTCCTCTTATAAGACTTGAAAATATCGGCATGGTCTATAGGATCGGGGATATTGCCTATGAAGTGCTAAAAGGCATTAATCTGACGATTGAAAATGGAGAATTCGTTTCCATAATGGGAGCGTCGGGCTCCGGCAAATCCACCCTGATGAATATATTAGGATGCCTCGACAAGCCGACGTCGGGAAGTTATTTTCTCGAAGGTAAAGATGTTGCGGGGTTAACCTCGGATGAACTTGCCGAAATCAGAAATAAAAAAATAGGCTTCGTATTTCAGGGCTTTAACCTTATACAGAGGCTGTCAATTATCGAAAATGTTATGCTGCCGCTTTATTATTCCGGCCTCCATTCTAAAAATTCCGAGGAAATGGCAATGGAAGCGTTAAAACTCGTCGACCTTTCCGAAAAAGGAAATAAATTCCCTAACCAGATATCCGGCGGAGAACAGCAGAGAGTAGCTATCGCAAGAGCCGTAGTAAACAATGCTCCTATAATTATGGCGGATGAGCCGACCGGCAATCTCGATTCGGTGAGGGGGGCGGACGTTATGAATTTTTTCGGAAAAATAAATGCCGAGAGAGGAGCCACTATTATTCTGGTAACGCACGATAGGCATATAGCGGGTTACGGCAGAAGACTCGTTACGGTTAAAGACGGAATGATTATATCTTCCGACGTTATAAACATATAAAAAATTAAACATTTTAGAACATAAATATTCTGAAAAGATGAATAATAATAAAGAAAATAAGGTTAAATTTGCATTTCTTTTAGACCTTGAGTCCGCTTATAAGACTCTGTTGAGAAATAAAATAAGGTCGTTTTTGACGATACTGGGAATTATTATAGGCGTAGGTTCGGTTATAGCAACGGTCAGCATAGGACAGGGAGCTTCGAGGGCTATACAAAACTCTATAAATTCAATGGGGTCGAATCTGCTTATAATACTTCCGGGTTCATCCTCCCTCGGCGGAATACACAGCGGTTTCGGCGTTCTGCCTACTCTGACACTGAGCGATGTTTATGCAATCAGAAAACTTCCGGCCGTAAAAACCGATTCGGGAATGCTCGGTATGGCTCAGCAGGTCATATGGCGGGGAAACAACTGGTCAACATTGATTAACGGGGCTAACTCTTCATTTACGGTGATAAGAGCCTGGTCCGTAGTAAAAGGCACCTTTTTTACTCCGCAGCAGGTAGCGTCGGCGGCAAACGTCGCAGTCATAGGAAACACCGCCGCTACCGAACTTTTTGGACTCATAAACCCGATTGGGCGGATAATACTTATACATAATGTTCCGTTCACTGTAATAGGGCTTTTATCCGTTAAAGGATTTAACGCTTTCGGCCAGGACCAGGACGATACGGTGGTAATACCCATAACTACGATGCTGGAGAAAATTGCCGGAACGACCTGGGTGCATGCTATAGCCGTATCTGCAAAATCCAATAAAGATACGGTAACGGCAGAGTCTGAAATTACGGCGCTTTTAAGACAAAGGCATCATATACCTCTTCATAAACCCGACGACTTTTTCGTCAGGAATCTTACCGAACTCGCGGCAACCGCAAACTCGAGCGCAAACACTTTTACTATACTTTTAGCAAGCATAGCCGCCGTTTCTCTGCTTGTAGGGGGCATAGGCATAATGAACATAATGCTTGTTTCCGTTACCGAGAGAACCAAAGAAATCGGCATAAGAATGGCGATAGGCGCGAAGAAATCCGATATTCTAAAGCAGTTTCTGATAGAATCTTCCGTATTAAGCCTTTTCGGCGGAATACTCGGCATAGGTCTCGGCTTTGGAATTTCAAGCGCAATTTCGGCTTTTTCCCCCCTTAAAACTATCGTTACTACCGAGCCGATAATAATCTCCCTCGTTTTTTCTTTGTGCGTAGGAATATTTTTCGGCTTTTATCCCGCATATAAAGCCTCGCGTATGAACCCCGTCGAAGCGCTGAGATACGAATAATATTATCTTATTGCTTCATTTGTAGTCTATTAATATTCAGTTTAAATTACGGTTTTATAATATAAAAATATAAATTAAATATTATAAAATCATGAAAAAGAAAATAATCCTGCATATCGGAACCCATAAAACCGGTACTACGGCTTTACAGAGTACGCTTTCCATTAACGATAAATATCTTAAGGACAACGGAGTGCTATATCCTTGTGCCGGAAGATTAGGCAAATTTGGCGGACACCACAATATTGAAGCTCAGCTGAACAATGATACTAAGACTTTTAAAAAGAAATACGGCACGCTTGAAGACCTCTGCGCAGAGATAAAAAAAACTAATTTTCCTACCGTAATAATCAGTTCGGAAAGTTTGCAGTGCTTATATTCTAAACCCGATAAGCTCCGAATTTTAAATAATTGTTTTGAGCGGTATGGCTATATCACGGAAGTAATAATATTCTTAAGGAATCAGATTTCGTATATGGAAAAACTATACAGGGAACTGCTCAAATACTGACTGGATATAACTTTTTAAGAATATGCGGAAGAAATTTTAGATTCCGGTAAATTTATTTATAACCGTACGGAAAATTTAGAAATATTTTCATTTATATATGAGGATATAATAAAGGGGTTTGCGGAAGTATTCGGCGAAAAAAACATACGCTGCACGCAATATGTATATCCGGAAGAGCCGGCATTTTTTAAGGCGGTCGGTTTGTGCGGCTTATACTCAAATCCAAGACCGGTTAAACGTGCTAATTTAATAAATAAAACCTTGCCGCTAATAAAGTCTGTCGCTTTAGAATATTACAACAAGACGGCATCAACAATGGAAATAACCGACAAACTGAAGCAAATCGGCAGAAATCATATTATAAGCTGGCCGATTCCTCCTTCTGTTGAATATCAGGTTGCGCCTTACTTATGCCGAATAGAAACGCAACCGTTTATTGAAAAATTTAGGCGGTTCAATGTCCGCCTCGATAATAATTATGGTTTAGCTCTGTCAAATTATAATGAATACTGCGCCCTGCCTGAAACACGGCAAATTAATAAATATAGCCGCTATAACGATTATCCTGCCGACGTCGAGATATTGATAAACAAAGCTCTTAAAATAAGCAATCTTCCACTAATAGCCGGAAAAGCTCTGCGCAAATTTCACAAATTTTTAAGCCCTTTGAAAAGAATATTATATTATTGATTAATCGACTGCAAGTAAATGTTTCAGGTAATTTTGTATTTCATCGTCATTTTATCGTCTGCCGTGAAATGCGAAACCGTCTCTCCCTCTGAAACCTCCCCAGCCACGGTATAAAAAGCCTCCTATAATAACTCTGCCTAAAATGCCGGGAACCAAATAATCAGGATAAGGGTAGGCGTAATACGGATACGATACGGATACGGAACCTGATAAGGATAAGGTTCGGGAACGACAACCGGCTGAGGAGATGTAGCGGCGGGATATTCAGCCGCATTCTGGGAAGGTATTACAACAACGTTGTAGCCGTTTGATTGCAATACGCTTAAAATATTGCTCGATATATTTCAGTTCGGAACTACAAGTAAAGTCGTTTCCTTGCCCGGCTTATTAATCTGTCCGTAATTTATGACGTAATTTGCATTTTGCGGAGACGTTACTATTATGTATCCGTTTACCTTTAATATGTTTATAATATTGGCGGATACATTTCCTTTAGGATACACAAATACGGTAGTCGAATTGTTAGCGGCGTAGGATTTGCCGCTATAACATAACGCAATAATAATCGATGATGCAAATAGAATAAACATAAGGCTCTTAAGTAAAATATCAACAAATTTTTTCATCTTTTTTACCTCTAAATAAAATTAATAAATATAAACTTTTATATCAGTAAAGAGTTTATGTCTATAGAAAATATATTTTTACCTTCTTTATAACAGTATATTATACCGAGACCGTGCTTCTCAAGTATTTGTTTTGTTATATATAAGCCGAGACCGAAACCGTCTTTATTTTTTACGGATTGGTCTTTTAAAAACGGTTCAAAAATAAGATCCTCGGATATTGACGGCTTATTTCCGCTATTAGCAAAAGTCAATATGCCTTTTTCTATTTTAACGGCCACGCTTTTATCGCCGCTGAATTTAATTCCGTTGTCGAGCAGGTTCTTAACCGCTATAACAAGCATTTCGGAATCGCCTCTGATTATGTAATCTCTGTCGGCGGTCAAACCGACTTTAGAATCTAAATTATCGGTAAAAAGAAGCGTCTCGGCTTTGCCTATTATATCGTCTAAACTGCACGGGGACATATTAAGTTTTACGCCGGCAATTGCTATTTTTTCCGCAGCAAAAAGTTCATTTATGAGCAATTCAAGTCTTGCGAATATGTTCGAAAATATTTTTTTCTTATCGGCTTTTTCGTTTTCTAAAAGCTCAAGCGCTATCTTTCCTTTGGTTATAGGAGTTTTAAGTTCATGGGCGATATTTCTTATAAACCATACTCTGGCGTTTAAATTTCTTTTAATATTATTAACGGCATCTTTAAGTTCTCTTGCTATATATCCAATTTCGTCTTTCCTTTTTACATATTCCTCTAAATCGATATTCATATTCCCCTTTTTAAATTCTTCCATTTTTTCCCTGAACTTACTCAGCGGCAGTATCGACCGGTATATGCCGATATATAAGAAAACAAGTATAAGATTTAGCCCTGCCCAGACAAAAAGCAAAATTCTCTGCGGATTGGCGCTTTCGTTTCTTTTCACTAAAATATTTCCGCTTTTTGACTGCAAATATAAGTATTCGCCTCCGTTAAACTTCAATAATTCTATATAGTATCTTAGCTTCGGCATTCTTTTCTTAAAGACTACCGTGCCTGTTTTTAAAATTACATCCTCGGTTTTCCGGCTTTTTACCGGAATGATGCTGTTTGATTTATTTTCCCGTATTGCGCCCGTCTTTGCCAGAAACACCGTCTGCCTTATAAAATGAAACATTTCCGTGCGGTTGATTGCCCTGCGCACTAAAATAAAAAATGACAGCAGTATCGTAAAGATTATAATAAAAACGATATTTATTTTAAATAAAACCGAATGCCTATTCATCGAATTTATATCCGAAGCCTCTGATAGATTTTATATATTTTGGATTTTTGGGGTCGTCGGAAATTTTTTTTCTTAGCCTTCCGATTATTACATCGACGCTTCTGTCTATGCTTTCCAGATTCATCGTTTTTGAATTTTCAAGGATATAATCTCTCGATACAACCCTTCCCTTATTTTTAAACAGCATAGTAAACAGCTCGTATTCGGCAGATGTCAGGTCTAAAACAACCCCTTCTTTTTTTACGGTCATAGCCGATTCATCGACATCAAAAACTTTAGCGATAATTTCCGCCGATTTTTTATCGTTCCTTCTAATAACGGACCTTATCCTTGCTACAAGCTCCCGCGGATTATAAGGCTTTGCCACATAATCGTCGGCGCCGAGTTCAAGCCCTGAAACTATATCGGTGTCGTCATTTCTTGCCGAAGATATTATTATCGGCATATCGGATGCCGTCGAAACAATTTTGCAGACTTCCAATCCGTCCATATCAGGCAGAGTAAGGTCTAAGATTAAAATATCGAAATAGTATTTTTTAAGCGCTTCTATCCCGGTTGCCGCATCCTTAAAATTAACAATTTCCATATTGAATTTAAGAAGATATTCTTTAAGCAGGGAGGCTATTTCTTCATCGTCTTCTATCATTATTATTTTTATCATGAGCATAAAAATTATTTAATTTAAAAATGTCTTCTTATAAAAGACGCCGCGTAGTCACCCCGCGGCGTCTTAATCCTAACTGCAAACAGTTTTAAAATCCTCAGTGCAGACTGTTATAATAGTATAGAAAACTGCCTTGTTTCTATCTGCCGTTATTCCATCTCCAGTCGCCTTTTTTGATATTTAAGATTATAAGAAACTCTTTTCTTTGTTTAGGCGTCAATATATTATAAAAATTTTCCATTCTTGACGCTCTCATTTTAAGCATTAATTTCATGTTTCCTAAGGCGGTGGATTCAAAAACGGCTTTATTAAAAGAACCGTTTTTTATAGCCTCAATCATCGGAGATTTCATCATTTTTCTTCCTTTCATCATCTTTTTAAAATTTATACGGTTTAATTTCCGCAGTTTTCTCATCTGAAATTTAGAAAGATGCAATTCTTTAGCCAGCCTAAAAAATTTCCCCGATTTCATATGCATGCAATTATGCATTTGTTTGCGCATTCCGTTAAAGCCGTAAGATGTACGGCTAAACGCCAGAAAAGATAATATTAATGCTAAAAATACAAAAAGCATGACGTGCTTTTGGTGAGGCCTAAGTCCCTTAATAAACGCTTTCATGATTGTCTCCTTAATAATTTTAATTTTAATAAACTCATCCGGAATATTTTATCCTGACTTGTATTATTTTATTATATACATGTTTTTTAAATAAATTATAAACTAAATATTAAAAATTTAAAAAATTATCTGCCGCAAACGCCTCATCGCGGAGACAGCCGTTCATGCCGTATTTATATATTGTTTGCAAACTGAGATTTCAAAAGTTATACGAAATGGGGACCGGGCTTTTAAATTATTTGTATTTCTGTTATATTATTAATAACATATATAATTATTTTTCACCGTGTTAAAATATTATTTTGGATGTTTAAGACTTTAAAGGAAGATATAAATTCGGTTTACGAAAGAGACCCTGCGGCAAGAAACGCTCTGGAAGTTATTACATGCTACCCGGGCCTGCACGCCGTTTATATACATAAGATTTCCCGTTTTCTATGGGAACATAAGTGCAAGCTCTTTGCGAGGCTCGTTTCGCAGGCCGGCAGGTTTTTGACCGGGATTGAAATTCATCCCGGAGCAAAAATCGGAAGAAGGTTTTTTATAGACCACGGCATGGGGGTCGTGATAGGCGAAACCGCCGAAATAGGCGACGACGTTACTATTTATCACGGAGTTACCCTTGGCGGAACAAGCTGGAAAAAAGAAAAAAGGCATCCTACTATAGGAGACAGGGTTATAATAGGAACCGGAGCAAAAATACTCGGGCCTTTGACGATAGAACACGATTCTAAAATAGGTGCAAATTCCGTAGTGGTAAATGCCGTTCCTGCACATTCAACCGTAGTCGGAATACCCGCAAAATCCGCAAAAAGGGACGAGTCCGAGGTTCACGACAATATAGATCTTGAGCATAACAGGCTATTCGACCCGGCTTTTTATGAAATTTCCCTTTTAAAATCGAAAATATCGGAACTTGAGAATAGAATTAGGGAAATCGAATCCAGTCAAAATAAGAAATAAATTATAAAACTCAATTAAAATATGAAACTTTCTTCTAAAGGACAATACGCCGTAAGGGCGTTAATAGATTTATCATATAATTCGGACGATAACTCCGTCCCTATAAGTTTAAAAGATATTGCGGCGAGAGAATCTATATCCCTGCACTATCTCGAACAGATATTTTTTATTTTAAAAAAAGCCGGTATAGTCAGGAGCCTAAGAGGGCCGAACGGAGGGTATCTTCTTAATAAAAAGCCTTCCGAAATACTTATAGGCGACATAATATCTTCGGTAGAACCTATCGAAATTATAAGCTGTATAAGCAAATCTAAAAATAAAAAGGAATGCGGCAGAAGATCGACATGTCTTGCTTTCGATATGTGGAATTCTATATCCAATAAAATTACCGAGTTTTTAAATTCGATAACCATAGAAGACGTAATAAGCGAATATAAGCAGAAACAGAAGCATAAACTGCCGAAAAAAACAGCCGGGGCAGGCACAAAAAATTGCTGAAACTTAATTAAGACAGGACATATATGCCGAGAATTTATTTAGACTATAATGCGACTACTCCTTTGGACCCTTTGGTTTTAGTGGAAGTAACGGATGCGCTGAAGAACTATCCCGGAAACCCTTCTTCTGTTTACGAAGAAGGGAGGGCAGCAAGAATTCTTATCGAGGATTCGAGGGAATATATAAAATCGTTTTTAGACGCAGGGAATTCAGGCGACATTATTTTTACTGCATCCGGTTCGGAATCCGTTAATCTTGCTATAACCGGCTCAGTTTATGCGCATATGCGAAAAAACAAAAAATCCAAACCGCACATTATTGCCTCGCGCGTAGAACACCCGGCAGTTCTTAATACCTTTAAATTTTTAGAATCGGAAGGCGTCGAAACTTCATACATAGGCGTAAACGAATTTGGCGGACTGCTGTTGGAAGACCTGCTGTCCTCCATAAAGGAAAATACCGTTCTGATATCTATAATGGGCGCCAATAATGAAACCGGTACGATATTTCCCTTAAAACAAATATTTGAAGAAGTAAAAAAAGTCAAGGAAGACGTGCTTTTTCACAGCGACTTAGTCCAGGTTATCGGAAAAAGCCATTTCAGCCTCAAAGACGTTCCTCTGGATTTATGCAGTTTTTCGGGACATAAGTTTTATGCGTTAAAAGGCTGCGGGGCTTTATACGTGAAAAAAGGGACAAACATAGACCCCATAATACACGGCGGGCATCAAGAGCGGGGGCTAAGGGCGGGGACGGAAAACATAGGCGGCATAGTTTCGATGGCAAAAGGCTTAAATATTCTAAAAAACGTTATGAACGAAGAATTAAACAGAATAAATAATCTCGGAAGTATTTTTTTAGATAAGCTTTTTTACGGCATAGAAGGCATAAGGCTTAACGGCCATCCCGTGAACAGGCTTAAAAATACTATTAACGTATCTTTCGACGGGGTAAAATCGGAAACCCTGCTTTTCAACCTCGACCTTTACGGAATCAGCGCCTCCGCCGGTTCGGCATGTAATGCCGGAGCCGTTTCCTTATCCCATGTTTTAAAAGCTCACGGATACGATGCTAAAAGAATAGAATCGGCTATAAGATTCAGCATTGGCAGATTCACTAAAGAGGACGATATAGATTATGCGGTCAGCGCTATAAAAAAAGGCGTATTAAAATTAAGAACTAATCCCGCATAAAAAAAATAAACTGCCTATAATATGCTTATAAAATCTAACAAAACCGTAGCTGTTGCAATGTCCGGCGGTGTGGACAGTTCTGTTAGCGCCATAATTCTTAAAAACAGGGGGTATTCCGTAATAGGCGTTTCCATGCATTTAATTTCCAAAGATATTAACGCTTCGGCGGACTTAAAGACTTGTTGCAGTACGGAAGATATAATCGACGCAAAAAGGGTTTGCGTAAAAATAGGCATACCCCATTTCGTAATAAACCTTGAAAACGAATTTAAAACTGCGGTAATAGACCGTTTCGTTTCTGAATATCTTAATGGAAAGACTCCCAACCCCTGTATTTTATGCAACTGCGTTATGAAATTCGACCTGCTTCTTAAAAGAATAAAAGAATTGGGTGCGGTATCTCTTGCGACGGGACACTATGCAAGAATAACAAGGAATAAAGAGGGAAAATATTTTCTTTTGAAATCTAAAGATTTATCAAAAGACCAGTCTTACGTTCTTTACAATTTATCTCAGGAAAATCTTAAAGAAATAATGTTTCCCGTGGGCAATTTAAATAAGCCGCAAACGAGAAAAATTGCCTCAGATGCCGGATTCGACAGAATATCCGGCAAAAAAGACAGCGTAGAGATATGTTTCGTTCCCGATAAAAATTATTCAGGATTTATCAAAAAACGTTCAGGAAATCTTTCGGACGATTCTTCAAATAAGGGATTTATAAAAAATTTAAATGGCGAAATAATCGGAGAACACAACGGTATTTTTAATTATACGGTAGGTCAGAGGAAAAAATTAGGCATTTCATCTAAGAACCCTCTTTACGTCGTTCGAATTTCCGCCGAAGACAATGAAATAATCGTCGGAAATTTAGAAGACTGCTTCTCGGAAATTTTAACGGTTAAAGATTTTAATTTTATAAATCCAGAAGATAAAAACAGGCTGCATGAAATGAAAACGACCGCAAAAATAAGATATTCGTCGCCTGATTATAAGTGCAGTGCAACCGTTTCTCAAGACGGCTCCGTTAAAATCGTATTCGACGACAAAGTCAAATTTATTACTCCCGGACAATCCGCCGTCTTATATTCGGGGAGCAAAGTAATAGGCGGAGGATTTATAGAATGAAAAATTTAAATACGAAAGCCGATGTTAAAACTGCCGACGATAATATTATAATGCGGTTAATGCAGTTAAGCGAAAACGATATTGAATTCTTAAGCGGCGGAGGCGGCTCCATAAACTGTGCGGTAATATCTTCGGGTTGCAAGCTGAACCAGTTCGAATCGTCGCAGTTTGAAGAGATATTTAAACGGATGAATATAAACGTCGTAGACTTCCGCGGCTCCGGCGGCAATATAGACCTTTTTTTAGTCAATACCTGCACCGTTACGGAAAAAGCTGATACGGAAACGGATAGAATAATTAGGAAAATAAGGAAAAAGTATCCGCACAGCCGCCTTTTATTGACAGGCTGTTCGGCACAGCTTAATAAAATTAAATTTTCTGAGATACCGGGCATAAAGCTGATGGACAATATTCAAAAAACCGAGGTTTTAAAAATCTTGTCGCAAAGATTTCCAGATATCGCACTGAATCAAAAAAGAACGAGGCCCTATTTAAAAATACAGGAGGGATGCGATTTAGAATGTTCCTACTGCATAATTCCTAAAGCAAGGCCTGTAAAGTGGTCTTTGGATATAAAAAGCGTTTTAAATTCGATAGAAGAATTCGGCAGGCTTGGGCGCAAAGAAGTCATTTTGACCGGCGTCAATATAGGTTCATATAACGATAAAAACTCTAATATGAAGCTTAAAACTTTGCTTGCATCGATAGAAGAACTGAAAAATGACGTAAAAATAAGGCTGAGTTCTATAGACCCCGTCTATATAGACGACGATATAATAAAAATATTTTCGCTTTCTAAAAAAATCAGAAACCATTTTCATATTCCCCTTCAGAGCGCTTCCGATAAAATACTTAAATCTATGAACAGGAACTACTCTTTTAAAGATTATGCTTCCCTTGCGGCAAAAATAACCGAAAAAATTAAAGATGCTTCGATAGGCACGGATATAATAAGCGGTTTTCCGGGTGAAACAGAAGACGATTTTTCGGAAACGGCAGACAACCTTAAGAAACTGCCTCTCTATTATAT
>JAJZYC010000038.1 GCA_021806125.1 bacterium | reverse complement strand
TGTTAAAAGGAGGTGATAAATTTTGAAAAAGCTTACAGTATTAGTTTTAGGAGCGTTTTTAGTCGTATCTGCATTGGCATTCTCCGGTTGCGCAAAGAAACCGGCTCCGAAACCGGCCCCAAAAGCTCCGGCAGCCGTAACTGCGCCTGCAGCGCCTGCAGCGCCTGCAACTTCAGCTAAAGCTCCTGCTAAAAAAGAGGCAGCTAAAACAACCGCAGCCCCGAAAGCTCCGGCAGCGCCTAAAGCAAACAGCTAAGGTTTTAGAATTCAAAATTTTCCGCCCGCTTTTTTATGCTAATACAAATCGGCATAGAAAAGCGGGATTTAATTTTACCGATGAAAAAAGCAATAGTATATTCCTCCGTTTTCCTTGCATCAATTTTAACATTATTTTGTTTTAAGACATTCGCCGCCTCCTCACTTACTGACGTACGCCAAAGTTCCAAGATCGTAAAATCAGGTTCAAAATATTCCGCAATATTGAAAAGACTTTATTTTTACAAAAGAGACCTTGCTTTTTTATCTTCCAAAATTTTTAAAGAAGAAAAAGGCATTAAAGATTTAAAAAATAAAATAAAAAATTCCGAAGGCAAAATAAAAAAATTAAGAAATAAGATAAAAAAAGACGGACTCCTAATCAAAGTTATTGTTGCCCGAATTTTTATTATACATAAAGAATATGGTTCCGCCAAGCTGTTGTCCTTTAAGGACGATACGGACGGCTTCATAATAAATTATCAGCTTAAGACCCTTTTAAAAGAGGAAGAAACGAAATTATCGAAACTCGTTAATCGCAAAAATAAATTTTTAAAACTTAAAAATTATTTAAAAAAAGAAAAAAACAGTCTGGTTCTCGCCGTTAAAAGCATTGACGGCACAAAAATAAAACTTGAGGATTTAATAGGCGGAATAAATAACTATATAAAATCCGTAAAAATAAAATATAAGCATAAGCATAATAAAAATAATAGACTTTTAAGGCGCAAAGTTATAAAATTAATTCATAATTTAAACGGCAGTTCGAAAAAAAACGACATAAAATTTATTATAATGAGGTGAGCAAGCTATGGGCAGACTGCGGTATGTTTCAATCCTTTTAGTTTTTGTTTTTTCGGTTTCGGCGCTCACGGCTAAACCCCATGCATGCTTAGCCGCAGGCAAAACAGCCAAAAAAAATCCGGAATATACGGTAAGCAAGGAAAAATTAAGCGGAAGCACGCTCAAAAATTTAAGATTATTTTCAAAAGTTTATACTTTAATAAAAAATAATTATATTAAAAAAGAACCTTCCAGAAAACTCTTATTCGGCGCGATAGAGGGCATGGTATCCACCCTCGACCCGCACACGTATTTCCTTACCCCAAGCGAATTCAGGCAGATGAGGTCGGAAACATCCGGAGAATTTACCGGCATAGGCATTAAAATTTCGACGAAGAAAGGATATATAGTAGTTATAGCTCCGATAGACGGTTCTCCGGCCGCTAAAGCGGGGATTAAAGCGGGCGATATTATCGAAAAAATCGACAATATCTCGACCTACAATATGAATATCATGAAAGCCGTTGCTCTTTTGCACGGCAAAGTAGGAACTTCGGTAAATCTGCTGATAGAGCGCAAAGGGTTCGCGCGCCCTAAAATTTTCAGCCTTATGCGTGAAAAAATAATATTAAAAAGCGTTAAATATATGATACTTCCGCATCATATCGGCTACGTCAGGATTTCCAGCTTTCAGGAGCATACCAATTCACAGCTTTTGAAAGCATTAAAAATAATAAATTTAAAGGAACACGGAATCAAAGGGCTTATACTCGACTTAAGAAACAATCCCGGCGGGCTGTTAAACGAAGCCGTCAAGGTTGGCAGCGATTTCATAAAAGACGGAGTGATAGTTTATACAAAGGGAAGAATAAAATCGCAGGACGTCAAATATTACGCGCTTGGGAATCATATAGTTCCGAATTATCCCATAGCGGTTCTCGTAAATGCGGGTACGGCAAGCGCCGCGGAAATAACCGCGGGGAGTCTGCAGGCGCATAAAAGGGCATTGGTGGTCGGAACGAGAACCTTTGGAAAGGGTTCGGTGCAGACGGTTTTCTCTCTGCCCGACGGCACGGGCATGGGTCTTACCACGGCTTTTTATTTTCTTCCCAACGGCGTTTCGGTGCAGGATACGGGTGTCATACCTAATTTCGACATACACAGCTCTAAAGATTTTATATTCGTCAAGCCCCTTAGAAGATTAAGAGAAGTCAATCTGAGGCATCACTTTCAAAATCCCGAAAACAAAAGGCTTAAAAACGAACGCAGCTATAAGACATTCAAGGTTTATTTCAAGAAAGACGACCAGTTCAGATTTGCTTACGAGCTCTTAAAAAGCTGGGGCGATATCAAAAGCATCGGGGTAAAGGAGTAAAAAAGGTTGCCTGAAAAAAAGATAAATAAGCTTTTTATAATAATATCCGGTGCAGTTATCGCAGTTATTTTTTCGGCCATCCTTTATTATAAATTTGTTTATTTTAAAACGCCTAAAACCGTTTCAAAAAAAGTTTACCGTAAGCAGGAACTTTTTATTAAAACGGCTTTAAAAATAAAAGGCTATAAAAGGCATCCTGTAGAAAACTTTAAAAAATTTTTTAAGAAAGCGCTGATAAAGCTAGATATACCTAAAACCGATATAATAAAGCGCCGTATCGTTCTAAACATTAAAGCGCCCGTTAATTTTAAAAATAAATTAAAAAAAATCGGAGTAAGTTTTTTAAAATACGACATTCTAGTATCTAAAAACGGCGGTTTCGGTCCGATAGAAAATATTTTCGGCGGCGAATTCAAAAAATTTATAGTTCCGTCGAAAGCCGGTTTAAAATACTATTCTTACTCCGTTAAAAACAACTGCCTGTGCCTGTATTTCTATTTTAAATCCAGATTATTTTTAAAAGCGGTATTTATATTAAAAGGAGTGGACGAAAGCGGATTTACGTCTATAAAGGAGTATGCAGAGTCTCCCAAAATAGCTCTGGATATAGACGACGTCGGATACCGCAGGTCTTACATAAACAGCCTGCTTACCCTTAAAACTCCTATTACTTTTGCGATATTTCCTTACGCGCCGTATTCGAAGGACATAGATTTTAAACTACATAGGCTCGGATATGAAACGATTATGCACACGCCTATGGAACCTGTAGATACGGCTCTTTTTCCCGGAGACGGAGCATTGTTTATATCTATGGATAAAAAAGAAATAAAGCGGAAAATATATACGGACATAAGCAGGCTTCCGTATATAGACGGAGCCAACAATCATGAAGGGTCGCTGTTTACTTCCGATGAAAAAAAGATTTGCGACGCCGTATCCGATTTTAAAAAAAAGGATATGTTTTTTTTGGACAGTCTGACCGACGATAACAGTTACGCATACAGGTGTGCATTGCGGCAGGGGATTCCGTCGGCGCAGAGGGATGTTTTTATAGACGATAAACCCGCTGACGGTTATATCGAAAACCAGATTAAGATTGGGGCGGCTCTTGCCAAAAAATATAAAAGAGTCATAGTAATAGGCCATCCAAGGCGGGATACCGTTAAAACGTTAATGAGCGAAATACCCGCGCTTAAAAAAGAAGGTTATAAATTCGTGCCTCTTTGCGAGTTTTTAAGATAGGCAATATGGCAGAAACGGCAGGTAACATATAATAAATCTATATAAAAAATTTCTAACTGTGAGTTAGGGCAATAAATCAATGGAAAATTTTAAGGAAAAAATAATAATAGCCCTGGATTACGCCGATTTAATGCCGGTTAAGGAACTGCTCGAAAAGCTTAAAGGCAGGGCATACTTTTATAAAATAGGGTTTGAACTTTTTACTTCCTGCGGAGCGGAAAGCGTGAATTTGGTAAAAAATTACGGATGCAAAGTATTTTTAGACCTTAAATATCACGATATTCCGAATACCGTTTATAAAGCCGTTAAATCCGCCGGGAAATTAGGCGCGGATATAATCAACGTCCACGCTTCGGGAGGCTTAGATATGATGAAAGCGGCAAAAACCGCGGGAGAAGAGGCTTCATATGCGGCTGGCAGGCATATCGACGTTATTGCGGTTACCGTCCTTACCAGCCTGTCCGATGCCGACGTAAAACAGGTTTTTTACGGCTTTGAAGAACTGGATAATTTTTCCGGCGGTGGTATTCTGTCATTGCGAGCGCAGCGAAGCAATCTCGGGTATGCGCACAAAAATGAGGACGGCGGAGGAATAGCATCCAATTTGGCTCTGCATCTTGCGAAATTAGCCGGGACTGCGGGCTTGGACGGAGTGGTATGCTCCGGCCTGGAGTCGCTTGCCATAAAAAATGTGCTGGGACGGGATTTTAAAACGGTAACTCCGGGAATAAGGTTGAAGGCGAAAAATGCCGACGGCGGGCAGAAAAGAATAATGACGCCTTCGGAGGCATTTAAAGCGGGAGCGGATTATATAGTAGTAGGAAGAGAGATAACGGAAGCGGAAAATCCGGCCGACGCCCTGGCGGATATTCATGCCGACGCAGAAAGGCAGATATGAAAAAAATGCGGCTGAACATTTACGGCGCTAATACAGTCAGGGAAGCGGTTCTTTCAGGAAATCTCAAGAAAGGCGGCGCAGTATTCGTAAGCGAAAAAAAATTGAAAAGCGGCACTATCGATAAAAACCTTACGGCGCTTCTCAAAGAAAAAAACATCGGTATCGTCGCCAAGAACGACGGCGCTTTTATGAACGAATACGGCAAAGAAGCCCTTATAAAAGGTATAGCCGCCGTCGTCGAATATATAGAAAAAGATTACGAAGATTTATTTGAGAAAGCTGACCGCAACGGCGGTTTGCCGCTGTATTTAATCCTGGACGAAATAACCGACCCGCAGAATCTCGGCTCTATTATCAGAACCGCAAGCGGGGCTGGAGTTTCCGGTATAATAATGCCGAAGTCCAACTCCGTTTTTATAACGCCCTCCGTCGCTTACGTTTCGCAGGGAGCTTTATTTTATGTCGATACCGTCAGGGTGGTTAATATTTCGCGGACGATAGCCGATTTAAAAAAGCGCGGCATCTGGATAGCCGGCCTTGCCGGAGACGCTGACGATAATATATACGATATGGATTTTAAAGTTCCTTTGGCCGTCGCGGTCGGCTCCGAGGGAAAGGGCTTAAGAAGGCTTACAGCCGAAAATTGCGATAAGATTTTAAGCATCCCCATGGAAACCGGCGTAAACTCTTTAAACGCTTCGATAAGTTTTGCCGTCGCCGCATACGAAATTTTACGCCAGAGGAAATACGACGGAGTAAAAAAATAAGGGTAAAAAAATAGCTTGACATTATCTATTCAGTAGTTTAAACTTTGTAGAGTGGCTAATTTATCTAGTTGTTTAGATAAAAGCCTAATTTATTAATTTATCGGCCGGCGTTATTATAACGGCGGCTCAAGATTCAAGGAGAAGTTAAGTATGAGGTACCAAGGGAAAGTGAAATGGTTTAACGACAGCAAAGGTTTTGGTTTTATCGAACAGGAAAACGGACCGGATGTTTTCGTTCATTATTCTGCAATTTCGCAGGACGGTTTTAAAACCTTAACGGAAGGACAGAAAGTAGAGTTCGAAATCACCAACGGCGCGAAAGGCCCGCAGGCTATCAACGTCACGAAGGGTTAATCCCCGTTTATTACTTTAAGCGGTGTATGCGATATCTACTTGCGTTAAATCATTAAAGGTTCACTATCCTTATAATTCAGCAAGCAAAAAAAGCATACCGTTTTAAAAGTTTGACCATTTTAAAATCATTTACCCCAGTAAATAAATTAAATTTATTGGGGTATTTTTATTTAATAAAGAAAACCGGAGGGATATATAATTGAATTTTCAGGAAAAAATTAGGAATATTGCCGTAGTCGCGCACGTTGACCACGGGAAAACTACGCTTATAGACAAAATGCTTAAAGAAAGCATAAGCAAAAGGGACTTCGAAGCTCTTTCGGAAAGAGCCATGGACAGCGACGAACTGGAAAAGGAAAGAGGAATAACTATTTTATCGAAATGTACGGGAATTAAATATAAAGATTACAGAATCAATATAGTGGACACTCCGGGACACGGAGACTTCGGAAGCGAAGTGGAAAGGGTTCTCGCCATGGTGGACGGCGTCCTTTTGCTCGTGGACGCTTTCGACGGACCTATGCCCCAGACCAGATTTATCCTTAAAAAATGTTTCGAATACAATCTGCACGTCCTGCTCGTCATAAATAAAATCGACAGGCCGGGAGCAAGACCGGAAGAAGTTTTAGAAATGGTTTACGACCTTTTCCTTGAACTCGGAGGGGAAAACGTAAATTTAGATTTTCCGGTTATCTATGCTTCGGCAAAAGAAGGCTATGCAATTAAAGATTTAAAAATACAGGGGGAAGACAGATTTAAAGATAAGCTTAATCCTTTGTTCGATGCGATAATAGATTTTATACCGCATCCTCCCATTTTAAACAAACCCAGCCTCGAATTTCTGGTTACCAGCATAGGACACGACGATTTCCTCGGTGCGACTGCCATAGGAATAGTTAAGTCCGGCAGGCTCAAAGTGAATGATGCAGTGTATTTATATAATGCAAAAGACGAATTGGTAAAAGCGAAACCGAACAAGATTTTTTTGTTCGACGGGCTTAAAAGAGTGGAAACCAACGAAATTAACGAAGGAGATATAGCCCTGGTAGCAGGGCTTACGGGAGTTAACGCCGGCGATTACGTCGTGAACGATAAGCCGGTTTCGCCGCTTCAGAGAATAAAAATAGACGAGCCGGTCATACTTGTAAATTTTATAGTCAACAAAAGCCCGTTTTCCGGAAAGGAAGGAAAGCTCGTTACTACGAGGCAGCTGAGAGAGAGGCTTTTTAAAGAGGTATCCAATAACGTAGGGTTAAAAGTAGTAGAAACAGGAGACGAGACGGTATTCGACGTTTACGGCAGGGGACTCCTGCACCTTTCTATCTTAATAGAAAAAATGAGAAGGGAAGGATTTGAATTCGCCGTTTCCAAGCCAAAGGGCGTAATAAAGGAAGTGGACGGGAAAAAGATGGAGCCTTACGAGCTTTTATATATAACCGTCAAAGACGAATTTACCGGTTCGGTGCTTGAAAGGCTTTCTTCTATGAAAGGAAATTTACTGGATATGACGAAAGACGACAAGGGCAATACCTACCTTGAATTCGTAATACCTTCGAGAAGCATAATGGGATTTCATAACGAATTTCTGACTATGACGAAAGGCACCGGCACTATGAACCACAACTTTTATAAGTTCGACGACTATGCTTACGACATATCCCCCAGAAAAAACGGGGTAATGATATCCATGGAAAACGGAGAAGCCAACTCTTACGGGCTATTTAACCTTCAGGACAGGGGCAGTATGTTTGTCGCCCCCCAGGACGAAGTTTACGAAGGCATGCTCATAGGCATCCATTCCAAGCCGGGCGATATAACCGTAAATCCGTGCAAGAAAAAACAGCTTACAAATATGCGGTCCAAGGCTTCCGACGAAATGATAACGCTGACGCCGCCTATAAAGCTTACTATAGAATACGCCCTTGAATTTATAGAAGACGACGAACTTGTAGAATTTACGCCTAAGTCTATCCGTCTGAGAAAAAAACTGCTGTCGGAAAACGACCGCAAGAAAGAATCGAGGGGCCTTCTCAAAGTTTGACGGCTCCATATTAAATGTTATATATTATATTTATTGTCTGAAACATATATATAATAAAAACAGGATTAAACCGCAGTATGAGAATAAAAGTTTGCGCCGTGCAGATGTCGCCGTCCAAGGATATCGATTCATCCATGCTAAAAGCGGCGGACCTTTTATCCATGGCGGCAAAGAATAAAGTCAACGTAGTTTGTTTCCCGGAACTTTTTTTAATGAACTGGTTTTTGCAGGATAAAAGCCCCGAAAAAATACGCGAGAATGCAGGGACGGCTGAAGATTTAGACGGCAGAACGTTAAGTTTTTTCAGGGAACAGGCTAAAAAATTTAACACCGTCGTTATAGTTCCTTTTTTTGAAAAATACGAAAACAATTTCTACAACAGTTCCGCCGTGATAAGCGAGGAAGGAAGCATCATCGGGGTTTACAGGAAAGTTCATCTTCCGGAACTTGAATATTATTACGAGAAATCCTATTTTTCCTCCGGAAACGATTTCCCCGTTTTTAAAACGAGTTTTGCAAATATAGGCGTTCAGATGGGCTGGGACAATTTTTATCCCGAATCTTCCAGAATTTTGTCTCTTAAAGGCGCCGATATTATTTTGTCTCCGACCGCTTCGGCTTTTAATACCAACGGCAAATGGTTTTTATCTATCTCGGCAAACGCTTTTTTAAACGGCGTATATATATTAAGAGTCAACAGGGTAGGCAGGGACAAGCCGCTGGATTTTTACGGAAAATCTTTCTGCGTAGCGCCGGGCGGAAACATAATAGACGATTTTGCGGGAATAAACGAGTGCGCCCTTATTTATAATATCGAGATTAAAGAAGTGGAAAGAGCGCGGGAAAACTGGCCTTTTATCGGAAACCGCGTCAAGGACGCATATAAGGATATTATTAATTATTGACGGATTGCTTGCAATGATATATTGTAAATTAAAATATCGTTTCGTATGAAAATAAATTTTTTAGACCTGAAAGGATTTGTTTCCCCGCATGCAATTAATAATTCGCAGGTTTTTTCGCCGCCTCCGGAATTTCAAACCTTGACCGAATATATAATCAAAGAAATGTTCGACCTGCACATGCAGTCGTCCCAAACGGTATGGGATAGAAAAATGTTCGACGACGAATTGAAGCGGGAAGGCTCCGGTTTTTTAATATGCTATTCGGACGGCGCGACGCGTGAGACGGACGGCGGCGGCAGCAGTCCTGCGGGAAAATTTAATGCGCATGATATAGACGCTTCCATGAAATTCGATTTGATGTCGCGCATTATAGGTTTTTTTATTTTCTATAACGTTCTGGACGAAATGCACATACTGGACATTACTGTGGCGAACGAAATGCAGTCGAAGGGAATAGGCTCGCTAATGCTCGACAGCGTTATAAAAATAAATGCCGGCAGAGGCATAAAAGATTTTTTTCTGGAAGTCAGGACGTCCAATTTAAAGGCGGTGAATCTTTATAAAAAGTTCGGCTTTAAAATATTTATGCTCAGGAAAAACTATTACGAAGATAACGGAGAGGACGCTTTATGCATGGTAAAAAAATTGTAAGCGAAAAGTGCGAAATAACCGTCAACCGAAAAATAAAAGATACCGAAGGAACATATATTTTAAGAATTAAAAACGGGTTCATAGCGTCTAATTTTAAACCCGGGCAGTTTGTTATGCTTAAGGCTAACGAAGGAGGGCTTAATCCTCTTCTCAGCAGGCCGTTTTCTATTTTCAACAGATTCGGCGATTCCGAATTCGAAGTACTATACAGGGTTGTCGGAAAAGGAACCGGAATATTGAGCGAAATAGCGGAAGGGAGTTTTCTGGAAGTAACCGGTCCTCTGGGAAACGGTTTCGAACTTAATCTTAATGCCGTTCATAAAGTCCACATATTGATTGCAGGAGGCATAGGCATAGCTCCTTTATATTCCTTGCCGGAATATATCAATAATAATTCCGTTCAAGATAAAATAATACTGTATTACGGGGCAAGAAAAGCCGAAGAGCTTTATTTCAGGCACAGCATCCATTCGCGGTTCGACGAAGTTTATTTCGCTACTGACGACGGGTCTTTCGGATTTAAAGGAAACATAATGGATATGCTTTACGAAAATACGGGCGGCGGCGGTTTCGAGGATATGGCTAAGGCGGCGGATTTTTATGCCTGCGGTCCCAAGCCTATGCTGAACGCCCTTATTTCAAAATTTTCGGAGTCCGGAATTTCCGGCAGGCTCCAGGCGTCTCTCGAAGAAAGTTTCGGCTGCGGCATAGGGGTGTGCCTCGGATGCGTAATAAAGGCAAAAACGGATACCGGATTCGAATATAAAAGGGTCTGCAAAGACGGGCCGGTTTTTTATGCAAACGAGATTTTAATTCCCGAAAAAAAGCCGGAGGCGGTAAAAAAAGAAGACGCAAAAAGCGCCGAAAAAAAAATAGAACCCGACCTTTCCGTGAAGCTCGGAAATTTATCTCTGGATTATCCGGTTATGCCGGCTTCCGGCACTTTCGGATACGGCGAGGAGTTTTTTGAAGTTATCGATTATAATTATTTCGGGGCGTTAGTTACCAAAGGAATATCGCTTAAACCCTCAAAAGGAAACGAAATGCCGAGAATATGCGAAACTTCCTGCGGCATGATTAATTCCATAGGGCTTCAGAACGTAGGATTCGAGAAATTCAGGGACGAAAAAATGCCTTTTTTAAGAAATTTTAATAAACCCGTAATAGTTAATTTTTTCGGAAGCGGTATAGAAGAATACGTCGAACTGGCGGAAAAACTCGCAAATATCGGCGGCATCGGCGCGATCGAGGCGAATATATCGTGTCCCAACATAAAAGAAGGCGGCAGATCTTTCGGCTCCGACCCCGAAATAGTATATGAATTAGTTTCGTCGGTAAAGGAAAAAACAGGTGGCAGACTGCCTTTAATAGTCAAATTGACCCCTATGGTCAGCGATATATCTTTAATCGCCGAAGTCTGCGAAAAGGCGGGAGCCGATATTATTTCGCTGATAAACACAATTCCGGCGGCCGCCATCGACATAAAGACGAAAAAATTTAAATTAAACAGGGATTACGGCGGATTGTC
>JAJZYC010000037.1 GCA_021806125.1 bacterium | reverse complement strand
ATAAGTCTTAAGGTCGGCGTTTATTATGCCGGGTTCGACAGTAACGAACATATTTTCTTCATCTAATTCTGTAATATGGTTCATTTTCGTAAACGAAACCACGACGCCGCCTTTTAACGGCAGACTCCCGCCCGAAAATCCGCTTCCCGAACCCCTTCCGACGATAGGAGTATTATTATATTTCAAGCACAATTTTACGATTTTGGATATTTCTTCCGCATTAAGCGGGAATACGACAACTTCCGGCATAAAATCCTTCGACGTTGCGTCATAGGAATAACATAGAAGTTCCTCTGTTTCAGATAAAACTCTGCTTTTGCCAAGCAGTTCTTCAAATTCGCCTATAAGTTTTTTATCCATAATTTATTTAATTTTTAATTCGATAAATATTATTGCCGTTATTCATGCTTAAATTGGCGAGCTTCGCCTATTGGACTTCATCCGCTTCGCCCGCACTGAACGTTAATGTTATCGGTAATAGGGAGTGGGTCATAAACTATGATTCAATCCATTCTCTTCATCGCTTAAAATTTGCTACGACAACAGAATTAAATTATGTCATCGTGTTTATTAAAATTGCGAACTTTTCTTTTTTATCGCCTCCGCAACTTTTCCGAAAGCAGCCGCCCTGTGCGATATTGCGTTTTTTTCCTTCGCATCTATCTGCGCCGCCGTTTTATTAAACTGCGGCACGATAAAAACGGGGTCGTACCCGAAACCCTTGGTCCCGCTTATTTCTCCCGCAATCAAACCTTTTAATTCCCCGTAAAAATAATCGAAACTATTTTTTTTAAAATCGTAAATACATGCATGGCAGACAAATCTAGCGCTCCTGTTTTCTGTGCATTCTTTTTTTAAAGTCATATTTCTTAGCAGTTTTTCTATATTTTCCTCATCCGAAGCATTTTCTCCCGCATATCTTGCCGTAAAAAGACCAGGCTCGCCTTCAAGACACTCTACTTCGAGTCCTGAATCCTCGCTGATTATAAAATCGATATTTAATTCCGCCCTTAACTCTGGATTTTCCTCCAAAAATTTCAAATATCCTTCTATCTTAACTTTTGCGTTTTCTTTATAAGTTTCGCGGTCTTCAACTATTTTAACATTATAACTTTTATCCAAATAAATCAAATTTAAACTCAAATCGGCAAATTTTCCCATTATAGCTTCAATTTCTTGAAACTTGTGAGCATTGCCCGTAGCAATAAGAATATTGACCATAAAAACTTTATTATCCTAAATATTTAAACCGTTTTTAAACAGCATATTAGCTTAGTTTTACTTTATCAAATATTTAAAATTTATTCAATTTTTTAAAAATTTATCTTCCTGCTATGCTATAATTAAATAAAGATTTTTACGAGGATATTTATTATGGGTGTATTATCTAATAGCGTTGAAAAAACTGATAAAAGTATAACGCGAGAAATACTGATAAAAAATTCTAAAATATTAGATAAAGATGAACTACGCCTAAATATTAAAGATTTACCGCCTGAGATTAACCGAGACAATTTCTGGTCTTACAACAAGAATGATTCAATTTTGCCTGACAGAATAATAATAGAACATGTTTTAATTTATGGAGATTTGGACGAGATAGCGGCACTCTTTAAAATTATTCCTGCAGATAGAATTATAAAAGTATACAAATTATTTATAAAACCTCAAAATAAATATAATGATATAAAACTTTTTCGGTTACTGGATTTTATTTTACCTATATTTAAAAAAAAATGTGGCCTAAAAATACTGAAAAAATACTGAAAATTTTTTGTATTTAGGCATGATAATTCTCATCAATATAATTATTGATTCGCCTAAGAAACAGTTCTGCATTTTTCAATTGCTTTTCGGCTTCGACCTTTGAAGCTATATAAAAATCGTTATAATCGCTTTTCTGCCTGATTATATACGCATCTCTTAAAATCCCGGAATATTTATTTTCTATTTTTCCAGTTTTTATATAATTCTGGTCAAAAAGCAATTTAACGCCGTTATGAGTTTTTGAGTCAATCTTCTGAAAGGCAAAAAGGCTTCTGACGGCATGAAACATTGCATAATAAGACCGGTTTAAAGAAGATGAATAAAGTTTATCGTTAAACAGCATAGTAGCGGCGGCGAGTTCTTCTTCAGCTTTTTTGTATCGATACGCGGAAAGGTCAAAAATTGCCTTATCCATAAATTATCTTGCCCTCTTTATGCACGTTTTCGTAAAAAGGCACGTAGTTGATATACTTGTTAAAATCTTTTATATTAGAATCTATAATCGAAACAAAAACCCCGTATTTTATATCTAGGTTGTTTGTTGCCAAAACCGCTTTTTTAAACAAGCTTTTAAGTTCGGATTTACTGCCGGAAGCAAGAATCATAACATCGACATCCGATTCAGGGTTAAAATCAAGCCTCGAATACGAGCCGTAAAGGATTATTCCTTTTAGAGATTTCCCGTAAATACCGGTAATAATCCGCTTAAGTTCCGACAAAAGACTATTAAGCCTTTTTCTTGATAAACCTTTTAAGGATACCCGTTCTTTCTTAGACATAATAAATAATTCCTTCTAATCGCTATAGCTATTAATATATTAATATTATAACACAAAAAATTCACGGGAAAAAACTTATCCTTTTATCAAGGATGAAATAACGTATTTTAATTCTTAATAAAAGGATTAAATTCTTAATTTTTTTATTTTAGAATTAGTTTAAAAAGCAAAAAATCAAAAAATAAGTGGAATATTTTTGTTAATTTTATGCGGCGTCGTTTCCGTCTGCTTTATTTCCAAAGAAATAAAAATAAAAAGATTTTGCGGACTGGAAGGTGTTTATTTTAAACTCTTGGAAGGAATAACGGTTGAAATGGGCGGTGGTTTTCTTCTCCTTTATCTGCGACCGTAAATCTAAGGCTGTTTTTCCGTAAAAACCGGTATAGCCTTTGCCTATAAAATCGCTTCTGTGGGCGTCGCTTACACCGAGCTGAGGAAGTCCTATGGACACATTTGCCAAAGAAGCCGCCGCATTGGAAAAAATGGAAAAAGTGCTGGAATTATTGATAACTTCTATTGCATCGAAATCTAACTCGTTTAAAAGTTTTCTTACCGGCTGATATCCTTTTTCCGCGTAGGAAACGAAATAATAAGGATGGGGAGCAATTGCCAGCCCCCCTTGCGAATGTATTTCGTCTATCGTCTCCTGAGCCGTCTTACCTGGTATTATCTTGTTTTCTAAAAAAAGACCTACTATATGACCGTTTTTAGTAGATATCTCTTCGCCGATAATAACGTCTACTTCTAGAAAACTATTTTTTAACGCATATTCTTTTGCCTTAAATGCGCCCTTAATCCTGTTGTGGTCGGTTACTGCGATTACGTTAAGTTTCCCAGCCGCCGCTTCAACTATATCTTCAGGCGAATTATTTCCGTCGCTGTAGCTTGTATGGATATGCGTATCGGCTTTTGAATATTTCATTTTATCCGCCCATTACATTAGCCTTAACTTAACTAGAATTTAATAATTGAATAATTTATTTTATTTAATAGTTTTATTATGATTAATTCTAGTATTTATATTATATATTAATTATATCATATAAAATTAAGCTTTATGAGGCTCAGCTGAAGTCGGCACTGATAATTTGTCTTCTTCAATATATTTATCTTCTTGTCCAACTTCCCTTAAAGACATCTCTTTAGGTTCAGGTAAAGCAACGACAGTGAGTATAGCTCCTAAAATCGCAATTACCGCAAGTATTAAGAATGTTCCTTGAACTTTTAAAGCCGCCATTAAGAACGGAAACAGCAGCGTGCCGAGGAATGCGCCTATTTTTCCGCTTCCTGCCGAAATACCGTCGCCCAATCCCCTTATAGGCGTTGGAAACACTTCAGCCGGATAAACGAAAGTCGTTACGTTTGGTCCAAATTCCGTGAATATGTAACTCATACCGAATACCAACATAAACACGGCTGGAATAAGTTCATATCCGCCGAAACTCGTAAAAGAAATGATAAGATAAGCTACCGCCATACCTATAAACCCGACGGTTTGTATAAATTTCCTTCCTAATTTATCCATGCTGAATGCCGCTATCCAGTAAAACGGTGCTGCAAAAACTACAAAAACTATGGTCGATAAAGCAAGACCTTGAATAAAACTTCCGTGAGGCATAATAGATTTCATAACGAGCGGCCAGCTTATAGAATTTCCGTAAAAAGCCCAGTCTAACAAAAACCATGAACCCGCCGTTCCGAGAAGCCTTAAATTATTCGGATAGGTAAATATATCCGTCCATTTTGTTTTTAATTTGACGCCGTTTCCGTTTTCGGATTTTTTTGGTTCGGCGGCTGTTATTTTAGAACCGGTTATATCGTTAATAGCGGCAACCGTTCCCGAAACATCTCCTTTTGCGTCAAGACTGAAGTATGGAGTCTCTTTAATCTTTCTTCTTAAGTATATTACGCTTGCGGCAGGTATAGCGCCTAAGCCGAGCAATATTCTCCACGCCATATCGTGTGGAACTCCAAGCATTATAATAAGTATAGCCACCATAGGACCGACTACCAATCCTATTCCTTGAAGCGAAAACACCATGGAGACCAATTTTCCTCTGTCCTTTCTGTTTGAATATTCGCTCATTATTATTGCGCTTATCGGATAGTCTCCGCCGATTCCGATACCCAAAACTATTCTCCATATTATAAGCTGGGTGATATCCTGCGAAAAAGCCGAACCTATTGCGCCTATCGTTAAAATTAAAACTTCCAAACCGTAAATTGCTTTTCTGCCGAAAATATCCGATACTCTTCCAAAAATATATGCTCCAAGCGCCGCCGCAATTAAAGACGAACTGCCCAAAAGCGCAATTTCCGGCGTAGTTAAGTGCCATATCGGCGTTAGCAGGGCAATAACGACGCCAATAATGAAAAGGTCGTAAGCATCCGTAAAAAAACCCATCCCTGCCGTAAACATCGTCCTGAAGTGATGCCTTACAAGGTCGATGTCGTCAACCTTATCGAGCAGGTTGTTTCTTAAATCTTTCGCAGAATCCATTAATAATTCCTCCTCTTGAATTAAATTAAATAATTAATCTATTTTATATTTAGTAAATTTTATCAAACTAATGTTACAACTTTGTGACGTTTATGTTAAATTTTTGTAACATTTCGATTTTATATAGCTCATTCGGCCTTTGATGATTTAAATAAACTTCCGGAACCGACTTTAAAGTTAATCCCGGAAGTTTGTTGGGGGAGATAAGATGTTAAACTCAGCTTACAGTATTATAAAAATGTTAACATATTAATGAATTTTAATGCGTTAAGATTGCGTTAAATTTACGTTACGATTTTGTAACAATTTAAATAATAAACACATCGTCGAAAGCGTTCGCATACCTGTCCCTGTCGGTTAAAGGTTCGATTCCCCAAAGATTTTCGACGTATCTAAGAACGGAGGCGTGTTCGTGCCTTATATTGGAAACGTAACCTTTTTTGGCGAACGGCGAAATAATAATGCATCCTACCCTCATTCCAAGACCGTAATAATCGACCACCGGCGGCACGACATGATCGTAAAAACCCCCGCATTCGTCCCAGTTTAAAAAAATAACGGATTTTGAAAATAAAGGGCTTTTCCTCAAAGCTTCTATCCTTTTTACCGTATATAACATTCCGGTTTTAACGTTTGCCGGCGGATGTTCCGAATGCGCAAAGTCCGGTACGAGCCAGCTGAACTGCGGCAGAGTTCCCTTTTTTACATCTTCAAAATATTCTTCGGCGGGTCTTATTTTATTCCATAAGTTTTTATCTCTTTTGAAACTTTCAAACCATATCACTGGCACCCAGTGATGAACGTATTTATGCGGGTTAGGCCAGCCTTGAACGTATATTTTCCAAGAGATTTTAGCTTTTTCGAGCCTATTAAAAATCGTAGGAAATTCATAAGGTTTTCTCGGCGGTGCATCGGTTATATGCCCGTTCGACTGACCGGCAATCTGATATAGCCTGTTAGGCTGGGTAGGAGCCATTATAGAATGAAAATAGTTCTGGCAGAGCGTATAATTTGACGCATAGTAATAATAAGGCGAAAGAGCTTTTTTCGTGTCGTAGTAGCCCATAATAACCCTGTAATCGTTGACCGGCTGATTAATGCCGTTTAAGAAATAACCGTCCATTTTGCCGTTATTATATATAGTATGGAGCGCTTCCCATGAATGATTAGGATCGACATGATTCGGCGTTACGTAACTAAAACCCAAATCGTAAGGTTTAACGCTTCCGCCCATTCCGTCTGTTATCCCAAGTTCTTTTATCCTTTTAGGCTGTCCGTTAACGGTTTCGTCCATCATTCCAAAATAGTGGTCGAAACTTCTATTTTCCTGCATTATTAAGACTACGTGCTCCGGTTTTTTATATTTGTTTAAGGCGGCGCTTGAAGCATTATCAGCGGCGGCGGCCGCACTTTTCAAGTTAATGCCGTTTACAAATAATCCGGATAAAAGGGTTAATCCAGTCATTTTTACAAAATCTCTTCTGTTCATTAATCAGCCTCCTTAAAAATTAATGTCAAATTAAAGTTTATTTGCATCCTTATATTCGATTGGGAAAATTTGGAGATGAAGACTTTAATTAAAATTTTAGATATAAATCAAATAAAGCTTACCCCATTTTTTAAAACGATTAACGCATAAAATTTGAAAAAGTTTTTAATGCTTAATTTAAATTTCATAATAGTCTCCTATTTTTAATATTAATTATAATTTTTACAAAAATTATTTATTATTATATAAAGCAAATGTTGTAGTGTAGTTTTATGACTTTACGTTAAATTTATGTCATAAATCAAAAAATAAAATAAATAAAACTATTTTCTTATTGACATTGCAATAAAGTGCCGGAGGGTCGGCCGGTGTAAAATCCCTGAGCAAAATCTACTCCTAACTCTTTTATTGCATTCATAATTTCTTCCGTTTCGACATATTCGGCTATAGTCTTAATATTTAGCTCTTTTGCTATCGTAACGAGGCTCATAACGACTGCTCTGTCCATTTTTCCGCCCTTCACCAAACCTCTGGAGAATTCACCGTCTATTTTAATAAAATCTACCGGTAAATATTTTAAATACATAAACGAATTATAACCGGAACCAAAATCGTCTATAGCAAATTTGAATCCTTCGAACCTTAGATTTAAAACAAATTTTTCGAGAAGAGATATATTTTTAACGGTATCCCTTTCGGTTATTTCAAAGACGACATTTTGCGGGTTGATACCGTATTTTAATGCGTAACTTTTAATTAAATTTACATAATCGGAAATTATTACCGATTTTGGCGATATGTTTATAAAAATAGTTCCGCCGTACTTTTCATCACTCATTTTTTTGAAAGCTTTTTCTATAAGCATTAAGTCCATATTGTAAGCGACTCCTATATTTTCGGCAATTTCTATAAATTCTCCTGCCGTAATTATTTTTCCGTCTATACTTATTCTCATAAGAAGTTCGTTAAAACATATACCGTCTTGCGCTAATTTTTCATTTAATGGTACAATAGGTTGAAAGTATGGTATTATAAGGTTGTTTTGATTAGCATTAATAACTATATTCTTTTTTTCGTTAATTTTTTGCAAAATTTGTTTAAAATCGTTTTCTTGAAAAATATGGACGGCATTCTTACCGGACATTTTTGCCTGATACATCATGTTATCCCCAAGTACAAACAGATCGTCTTCATTGGAAGCTGCGTTAGGGAAACCTGCTATCCCTATTGAAGCGGTAATATGCACTTTATCTCCGGCAGCAGAATCCGATAAAGTAAATGAATTTATTTTTTGCCTGATCCTTTCCATGATTTTATAAGTTTCTTCTTCATTTGCATCCTGAATAATCATAACATATTCATCGCCGCCGTATCTTGCAAGAATATCTTCTCCTCTTTTATTTTGCGATAAAATTTCAGCAACGCCTTGTAAAATCTTATCCCCCATTTTATGCCCGTAATTGTCGTTAATAGATTTAAAATTGTCTAAATCTATAAGAACAAATGTAAAAATGCCGTTATTTCTTTTTGCCTTATGTACGGCGTTGCTTAAAAATTCCCTGAAAACTCTTTGATTATATAATTTTGTAAGTCCGTCCCGCGTTGCGTAAAATTCAAGATCTTTAGTATATTTATATATAGCTTTTGCGGAACCTATGATGTTTATCAGCGACGTCAGTACGGCGTTAATAACTAACTTCTTTGCAGAATCCCTGCCGCCAGACTGGATGCCTATACCTACTATTCCGTTAACCTCCGGAGCATTAAGCATAATTTTCTTGGTCTGAAGCGATAAGCCGCCGCGCCCATCCCCGCCGTCGTTAAGGTTATAAGACAGACCAAAATCTCCGGTATCTATGATTTTTACAGAACCTCCTTCTGAAGCGGTAATACCCCATTCGCAGACTGAAGCCTCGTGCGTAATAACTATTTGCTCGAGATTCTGCGCATATTCTTTAAATTCTGCATCATTTTCGATTATCCTTTTTTTTATTAGCATATTGAACGTTTCTTTTGCCTCTTCGGACGGCGGGTCGTTCCAGAAAACATTAATTTCAAGAACGGATTCATTAACGAAAACCGTAAATATGTTATATACGTTTATCGCTTTATTGAACTCCCTCAAAATGTAAAAAACACTGCTTTTCCAGTTTAAAACAAGGTCAGACGTGATAATAAATTTTTCAAGCAGATTTATTTCAAATTCGAAAATATTTTTATCGACCGTCATTTCCTGTATTTTAGACAATAATTTTTCTACGCCGTAATGCAGGTCGCTTACTTCCTGATTATAATATTTTTTGGAGATTATGTTGTTTTTAATTTCTTTTATATTATTTATTGAGGTTATTTCGTCTATTATCGAAAAAACATCTTCTATATCGTCTTTAATAGAACGGGAAATTAGGATCGATAATAATAAACCTGTAAAAAATGGAATAATTAAAATGAACAGCGCATAAATATAATTATTAACTTTTATCCCTCTGCTGTTCATATAAAACAAGATTGCGCTAAAAATTCCGGAAAAAATTAAACCGTAAGTAACCGCCCTAAAAATTAAATACTTGCAAGACGGTAATTTATCTAATAATTTTAGTTTGCTCTTAATTAATTGCATATATAAAAATTGAAGAGAGCTTAAACAAAATTAAAATTAATTTTGATGATTTCTCCGCATACAGGACATTTTTTGGCAAATCTGTCGTAAACTCTACCTATGTCTTCCTCAGTAACGAGAACATCGAAATTATTTTCGTTGCATCCGCATTTTACATTCATTACGCAGCGTTTTGAAGGAGAGGATTTTATCTGTTTTTTAATAATATTTAAAAATCTTGACCTCATTAAAACGGCGTTTTGGCTTGCGGTTTTTAAAATGTTATTAAAAAACTCTTCGTTTTCCATTTATTCCTCCATTATTTTTATTATTTTATTATTTGATTATGGATTGAATATTTTGGATATCGCAAGGAATTAAACCAATATAAACATTTTATCAAACTAATATTACGTTTTTATTACGTTTAAGTTAAATTTTTGTAATATTTAAAAAATAAATTTCTAAAATTATTTTTTATAAAAGTAAAATTAATTAGGTTAATTATGGACGGATGCCTTGCATCAAACCTGCTTCGCGATTCAAGGAAGAATATTTTTTTCTTGATATGATAAGAGGTAAGTCTAAAACAAACCTTTTGTTTTCTGTATTGTAATATTATAAAAAGTTATATTGCTGAGGATATAAGGTTATGGAATTATATTGGTTAAATATTTACTATATTCAACCAGTCAATCCTTGAGAAATGTTTTTTATCGAGGGTTAATATATCGGTTAAACTATATTCTTTCATAAAGAACGCATTGTAAGCATCCACGAAATCGATATTTTTGTATAGATAAAAATTAAGCGCGTCTAAAATTAGACCTGAATCTTTCACTTCAAGCCCTTTAGTATTCATAATCTTTAAAATAGCTTCTTCTATTTCTTTTTTTGATTTATCGTAGTATGACTCTAAAACAAATATAATTTCTACAATTACTAACGAATTTGTAACCAATAAAATCTTTCCTGAAGAGGCCTTTTTAAATATTTCTTCGATTTTATCGGAGATAGATTTATTGTCGTTTATGAGATATCTTAGAAAAATATTGGTATCGACAAAAATCTTTTTATTCATTATTTAACGACTCATCGATAATTTTTTTTGCGGCTGATTTTCTTGCAATATTTCTAATCTTTTCGAAATCTTCGGTTTCTTTTCTCTGTTTTAAGCTGCCCCTGAGATCAAAAATATCTCCACTTATATGTTTTACGATTATATCGCCGTCTTTTTTAATGAACATTACCTTATCATGCTCTTTAATTCCTAAAATATTTCTTATCTCTTTAGGTATAGTAACCTGACCTTTCTTCGTTAAAGTGCTTATCGACATCCAACGCCTCCAAATATTAAAATTCCTACTTTTTTATTTTAGCATTACTTTTATTAAAAAGCAATAAAAAGTCTTAATCCGCATTAGAAATTTTATTTTCTGGATTACCGCTTAGTAGAGATTTTGGTATTGACAGTATGATTTTAAACGCATATAATGATTGCATATATAGTTGCTGATAAAAGGGAGATATAAATAATATGCGTACCACGTTAAATATACCCGATGATTTAATTATCGAAGTTCAAAAAGCTTCCGGAGAAAAATCTAAAACCAAAGCTATCGTTAAAACTATGAAAGAATATATAAAACAAAAAAAAATAATGGAACTTCTCGCTTTAAAAGG
>JAJZYC010000036.1 GCA_021806125.1 bacterium | reverse complement strand
ACCTTTTAGATATTTCTTGCTGACTTAGACTTAGAAGTTAGGTTTTTAACTGGCGGAGAGAGAGGGATTCGAACCCCCGGATGTTTTAAGCATCAACGGTTTTCAAGACCGCCGCCTTAAACCGCTCGGCCATCTCTCCGTAGAAATGTTATTGTAATATTATAAATATTGATTTCCATTATTGCAATATAAAACTGCCGGACTGGATTAAATCATAATGCGGGCGAATATTTCCGACGATAAAAGCACGCCTTTTAAAGTCAGTATAATATTTTCTTTAGAATTCTGCATAAATCCTTCCTTTATGAATTTATCTATAATTTCACGGCCGGCTAATTCCGACAGTCTTTTTGCGTTAATTCCTGAAGCCGTCCTCAAGGACAGAAATATTTCCTCGTTTATTTTATCTTTTTCCGTAAGGATTTCGATAAAATTGCCGTTATTTTGTATAACGCCGCTATTATCGTTTTCCCTGCCGTAAAATTTTTTTGAAATATTTCGTATATATTTTTCTAAATCAGCCGTATTAGTTTTTCGTAGCTCTTTGCCGTTTTCAAGTTTTAAGAATGATGAAGCCGAAGGACCAAGTCCTAAATATCCGCCTCTTTTCCAATAGTTTAAATTGTGCCTGCTTTCATATCCGTTTTTGGCAAAATTAGATATTTCATAGCGCTTATAGCCATTTTCGGCTAACAATCCGCATAATATTTCGTAATACTCGGCTATGTATTCTTCCGGCGTAAATGCAGTTCCGTTTATTTCCCCTTTTTTACGAATTTCATAAAATTTCGTGCCTTTTTCGACGCTGAGCATATAAGCCGAAATGTGAGCCGGTTCCAAACCCAGTATCGACTTTGCGTCGTTGTAAAAAATATCTTTCGTTTGCCCCGGCAGTCCTATTATTAAATCGAGCGAAATATTTTTAAATCCTGCTTTTTTTGCATTATCTGCCGCGTTATAAATATCGTTTTTATTATGTATTCTGCCGGCAGTTTTAAGTACGCCGACGTCAAAACTTTGAGCTCCGATAGATAAGCGGTTTATACCAAGCGTCTTTAAAGCCGACAGCTTTTCTAAGTTTCCGCTTTCGGGGTTTATCTCCGCGGTTATTTCGGCTCCTTCAGCAATTTCAAAGTTTTCTCTTATATGATTTATCAGGCCGCTAAAAAAACCAGCGGGCATTATAGACGGAGTGCCGCCGCCGAAATATATGCTGTTTACGCGAGAGCCTCCAAGAGAATATTTTTCGGCCTCTAAATTTATTTCTTTTATCAAAAATTCCGGGTATTGCTCTAGTTCAGCCCAGCCGTTTACCGGCTTTAATTTTGATAAAGGAATAGAATAAAAACTACAGTAATTACATTTGCTTTTGCAGAATGGGGCATGAATATAAATGCTTAATTCTTTCATCGATTAGCTCGTTGGTTCTTATAATTAACAATTATATATGATATAATAATAAAAAGTATATTTATTAAATTGAATTTATAAAGATTGGATAAATTTATACCTTTATAAATCCTTAAGCTTAAATAGGAGGTTTAAGTCTATGGATAACGGAAAAGATAAATATTTATCTCAAAAAGCCCTCAAGATAAAAGACGGCGTGTTTTATACCGGCGCTTTCGACCCAGATTTAAGGATATTCGATATAGTAATACCTACCGCAAACGGAACGACGTATAACTCTTATTTTATTCAGGGAAGCCAAAAATCCGCTTTGATAGATACGGTCAAACTCAACACTAAAGACCAGCTGATAAATAAATTAAGCGGTATAACGGATATATCTAAAATAGATTACATCGTTATAAATCATACGGAGCCGGACCATTCCGGAGCGCTGCATCTTATCAAGGACATTGCAAAAGACGCGACGTTGGTCTATTCAAAAAATGCGCATCATTTCGTCAAGCATATTATTAAAAAAGATTACAATAATATTACGGTAGGAGACGGGGATTCGCTCGACTTGGGCGGAAAAACCCTGCAGTTTATAAGCGCCCCTTTTCTGCACTGGCCGGACACTATGTTTACCTACTTGAAAGAAGACGAGATACTTTTCCCCTGCGACTTTTTCGGAGCCCATTACTGCGACCCTAAGGTTTTTAACGATTTATTGGCGGACAAAGACGAGGCTTTCGAAGCGTTTAAATATTATTTTATTCACATAATGAGGCCGTTTAAGAACTATTCATTAAGCGCGCTCGAAAAACTTAAAAATTATAATATAGACATAATTGCTCCGTCGCATGGCCCTATATTAAGAAAGGATTTAAAAAAATATTTCGACTGGTATCTGGAAGTGAGCAAGCCGTCAGACGCCGATACGGCCGTTAAAAAGATAGCCGTAATTTATGCTTCGGCTTACGGCAATACCGAAGAAATGGCAAGGCATATAGCAAAAGGCGCAAGCATAGACGGGCTTACGGACGTCTCTCTGATAAACTTAGTAGAAAGGGATACTAAGGATGTCGTAGATGGAATCGAAAGAGCCGATGCCGTAATAGTCGGTTCTCCAACCCTTAACGCAAAACCCCCAAAGCCTATATTCGATATGATATCGTCCATGGTTATGCTTAACGTCAAAAATAAAAAGGCGGCTGTTTTCGGCTGTTACGGCTGGAGCGGAGAGGCGGTTCAGATGGTGCAGGATATTCTTAAGAGCCTCAGATTCGTTATCGTTCAGGAAGGATTAAAAATTCAAATGACCCCGTTCGAAGAAGATTTGCTTAGCTGCGAAAAATTCGGAATGGATTTTGCATATAAAATAACGCAGGATTCATAAATATCAAAACAAATAAATTAAACCGTAAAAAATTTATTAATGAGTTTTAAATATAAAAAAGGCGGGTCGTTAATCTGGGAAGATAACGATTTTAACTTTTATACAAAAATAGACGGAAAAGAAGTTTTTATCGGCAGGGGTATGAACGTTCCGTATCCCCTTGAAGAAGGGGATTGTTGGTCTCTTCCCGGCGGCAAAACCTTTGTTTATAAAGACGGAATTATCAGTCAGGTTAAGTCGTTCGGCGAAGACAAAAAAATTTTAAAATTAAAGGAGCGCCTTGAAGATTTATACGAAAAATTCGAAGAATCTTATCTTTATTCGGACCCTCTAGGTTTTGTCCATAAAGCAGGCGACCCTAAAGATATCGAGATTGCCGGATTCATAGCGGCCGGATTTGCGTTCGGCGGCGTAAGCCAGATTCTTAAAACATTAGACAAAATAGACAAAATAGTCGAGCATAAATTCTATGAATTTACTTTAAATTTTGATGCAGCCGAAGGACTAAAACTATTTAAAAATTTTTATTACCGTTTTATAAAAGAAAAAGACGTTGCAGCGCTGTTTCTGGTTTTAAGCGGAATACTCAAAAAATACGGTTCTATAGAAAATTTTTTCCTTAAAGGCTTTAACCCGTCCGATTTAAACCTGAAAAACGCATTGGTTAGCTTTTCTGAAAGAGCGGTAAAACTTGTCGATTTTTCGCCTGTTTACGGTACGCCGGCTCCGCCTGAGGATTCCATGGTGCGTTTCTTTTTTACCTCTCCGGTAGATAACAGTCCCTGCAAAAGAATGAATTTATATTTAAGATGGATGGTAAGAAATTCGGACAATCTAGATTTCGGGATATGGCAGGGGGGCATCCAGCCTTATCAGCTGATAATGCCGGTAGATACGCATATTGGGAGAATCAGCCGGTACATAGGTCTGACCTCGCGCAAAAACCCTTCTTTTAAAATGGCTGAAGAGATAACCGAAAATCTCAAAAAACTCGACTATTCCGACCCCGTAAAATACGATTTTGCAATTACAAGGCTGGGGATACTTGATTTATGCAAAAAAAATGTGAACGAAGCGGACTGCGAAAAATGCGGCATTTACGATATTTGCAATCAGACTTTAACTTTTTAAAAGGATTCTTATTAATGAAGATCAAAAAATTAAAATCGTTATTATTTCTTGTTTTTTCGGCTTTTCTTGTTTTTTCGGCTTTTGACGTTATAAACCCTGTTTTTTCGCATGCCGCCGTTAAGCCTGCTGCCGATATAGAAAAAGACGGCAAAAATTTCGGGGCGTACATACTAAAAAAAGACGTGCTTCTTAAGCTGAATGAGCATTACGGACTAAAAGCGTATATAACCGAATCGGTAAAAATTGAGTCGCAAAGAGGAATCAATAAGTATTCCGAGGTTATAGTCCCTTTTTCGGAAAAATATCAGAAGATTAAATTACTTTATGCCTATACTTTGCTTAACGGTATGTTTAAGGTTCCCGTAGGCAAACACGCAGTCAACGTTGTTTCTCCGGGCTTTGCGGTTAATTACCCCGCTTATTCCGATATAAAATATCTTACTCTTTCGATGCCGGCGGTCGAAAAAGGTTCGGTTATAAATTTTTCCTACGAGATAGATAATTTTAAGCCGTTGATTAAAAACGGAGTCTTTTATACCGCTTATTTTTCTTATACTATGCCGGCCCGGAAAATAAGTTTTTCGCTGATATATCCAGAAGGGATTAATATTAATTTGTATATGCATAAATTAAGCGGGCATGAAGTTTCGAAAAAGTTAGTTTATATTAAAAATAAAAAATTCGTAAAATTAAGCGCGTCTCTTAGCAGCGTTGCGGCGATAAAAAAAGAATCCTATATGCCGCCCTTAAAAAATTTAAGAAGTTATATTGCCGTATCTACTTATAATTCCTGGAGCAGACTTTTTAACCGAATAAACGCGATGTTCGCAAAAGCCGAAAGGCCTACCGCAAAAATAAAAGAATTTGCCGCATCGGCCGTAAAAAAAGGCAAAGGCGAGAGCCTTAGGCAAAAAGCGGCTTTAATTTATTACAGCTTTGTTAAAACCTTTAGATATGTTGGAATAGGCTACGGTATAAACGGCTATAATCCGGAGCCGGCGGGAACGACGTTTGCGAACGGTTACGGGGATTCAAAATCCTTGGCCGCCCTCCTTATAACTATGCTGAAGGTTGAAGGAATCGATGCGTATCCCGTTCTTATACCGTCTTTAAATACGGCCGCTTTAAATATAAAAAGCGTTTCTCCCAGGCAGTTCGATTCCGTTATAGTCGGTTTTACCTTAAAAGAAAAAGGTAAAAATAAAAAGTATTATCTTTACCCCGACTCTTCATCCTATAAAGCCTTCAAGATTCCTTTCGGCCTGGCGGGAAGAAAAGGCGCCGCGATTATAGGGCGCGGCAGTTTTAAATTTATTTCTATCCCTGCCGAGAAGCCCGAGCAGAACGAAAAAGTTTTATTATTTAAAGGCAGGATTGCTAAAAGCGGAACTTTAAAAGGCAGGATTTCAATAATTTATAAAGGATTATATTCCAATTTTGAAAGAACTTCGCTTAAAGATATAAATAATTACCGTAAAAAGCTCAAAGCGGCAAATTTTTTATATGATTTTATCCCCGGAGCCTATATAGAAAGTTTTAAATATAAAAATATTAAGAAAATTAATGGTAACGTTAAGCTTAATATAAAATTTATCGATAGAAATTATGGAGTATTAAGAGGGGATAAGTTATTATTTCATTCGGTAATGCCTGTAGATATGAGCCTGATACGGCTTGTTTTAAAAAGAAAAAGGCTTTATCCTTTGATAATAGGCTATCCGTTTGAACATATCGGCAAAATTAAAATAAAAATTCCTGAAAAATCCTCTATATATTATTTGCCGCAGCCGTTAAAATTCAACAATGAAGCGGGGTCTGCCTATTCAAACTGTTCGTTTTCAAAAAATAAAGCAGAGTTGAGCTGTGTTTATAAATTTGAATCTAAAAAACCGGCGGTATCTGTTAAGGACTATAAAAAATACAGGAAAATTATAAAAGCATATGCCGCGTATTTAAAAAATTATTTCATTGCAGTATCGAGCGTATATTTTTATTAATATAAAATTTACAGGAGGATTTAAAAATGAGAAGCATGACGGAAGAAGATTTAAAAGCCGCTTTCGCGGGCGAAAGCCAGGCGCACGTAAAGTATATGATTTTTTCGGAAGAGGCGCAGAAGGAAGGCAAGCCTAAGTTGGCTAACGTATTCAGGGCTATAGCAAGAGCCGAGCTCATTCACGCAAAAAATCATTTAAGGGCGCTCGGAGGCATTAAAAAATCGGGAGAAAATATTGCCGCTGCGTATAGCGGCGAAGATTACGAAATAGAGGAGATGTATCCTGTATTTTATGAAGTAGCTAAATTTCAAGGCGAAAAGGAAGCCGTGCGTTCTACGCATTATGCTCTGGAAGCCGAAAAAATACACAGGGAGATATATAAGAAGGCAAAGGAACTTGATGCCTCAGGGAAAGATTTCGACGGAGAAACGGTCTATATATGTCCCGTCTGCGGTCATACCCATGTCGGAGCGGAAGCGCCGGATAAATGTCCCGTCTGCGGCTGCGCGAAAGATAAATATATTAAATTTGCCGCATAAAATAAAATTCATAAAATTTGACAATATCTATTTTTGTGATATTATAAAAATATAGAAACATTATTAGCGCTAAATGTTTTAAAAGGAGGGAATTACCATGATTCAGGGAGTAAACGGCAATCCTACGGCTTCACAGCTTTTTCAGAACAATCAAGCCGATGCCAATAAGGGTCAATATCAAAATATATCAGGTCCGAACGATGTTGCCGATAAAACTGCGGCGTTAACTTTAAATACCGTCGATAAGCTTAATCAGGGTTTAGTAAATGCCCTTAACCAGTCAACGGCTAATCTTAATCAGAACGTCCAAAATCTTCAGTCCAACGGCGGCAGCGGAAATGCGTCTGGCCAACAGCAGTATAATAACGGCGGACAACCCGTTACTATAGGCACAAATCAAAGCGGCAATTTATTAAGCAAAATAGTTTAGTTTTTGCGTTAGATATTTAAATGCTGAAAAAATTAAACGATTTGATTGAAAGGGCGGGACTTTTTTCTCCTAAAACGGCGGCGGTAGCCGTTGCGGAGGAAGACCTCGTCATCGAAAGTATATTGAAATCCTATAAAAGCCGTCTAATAATTCCTAAATTAATAGGAAATAAAAACAAAATACTTTCTCTTTTAAAGAAAAACCGCTTAAAAGATTTAGACTTTAAGGATATTGAAATAATAGGCGCCGATAACGACGCCGATGCCGCTTATATCGCCGCTAAACTCGCTTTGGAAAAAAAAGTCGATATAATAATAAAAGGGCATATCCATACCGATATATTAATGCATCAGCTTTTCCATACGGAAAACGGCTTAAAAACGAACAGGTTTGTTTCCCATATATTTTTAATGGAAATTAAAACCTATAAAAAACTAATATCGATAACCGATGCCGCAATAAACATTAATCCGGATATAACGCAAAAAGCCCAAATACTTCAAAATGCGATAGACGTATGCCTAATGCTCGGCATTAAGCGCCCAAAAGCCGCTATGCTATCGGCCGTGGAAACGGTAAATCCTAAAATAAGTTCGACTTTAGATGCCGCAATTATTTCTAAGATGGCGGAAAGAGGACAAATTACGGGAGGAATAGTGGATGGTCCGCTTGCCTTCGATAACGTAATTTCTAAAAAAGCGGCCGTCGAAAAGGGTATACGAAGCGAGGTATCGGGAGACGCCGATATAATAGTAGTGCCGAATATAGAATCCGGCAATATCCTTTTTAAAGATTTGGAATACCTTGCCGGGGCAAAGGCGGCAGGCGTTGCGGTAGGGCTTAAGGTCCCGATAGTTCTTACTTCAAGGGCGGATAACGCCGAAACTAGGCTGTATTCGGCGGCATTTGCTTCTATCGTCTCGGAAAATTATCCTAAATTTTTGGACTACAAAGCCGGATTATAAAAAAACTTAAACTTAGCCTGTTCAATACGGCTAAATTATCTGCTTATGCCTAAAGGAATAGAAGATTTTATTAAAATGAAACTAAACGGCGAAAAAATCGCGATGCTCACCGCTTACGATTTTGTTCAGGCGGGCATAGCGGGAGAAGCCGGCATCGATATAGTACTGGTAGGGGATTCTCTCGCGACTACCGTTCAGGGAAAAGGCAACACTATAAGCGTTACCTTGGAAGAAATGATTTACCATGCAAAAATGGTTAAACATTCCTTAAAAGACGTGTTTACGGCATGCGATATGCCCTTTATGTCTTATCAGGTCAGTTCGGAACAGGCATTAATCAATGCCGGCAGAATACTTAAGGAAAGCGGAGTTAACGCTGTTAAAATAGAGGGCGGAAAAGCCTTGGCGGATACCGTTAAAAGGCTTACCGCGAGCGGTATTCCCGTAATCGGTCATATAGGCCTTATGCCTCAATTTATTAACGTTCTCGGCGGATATAAGGTTCAGGGTAAAATAGAGCCGCAGATAGAAAAGCTTGTCGATGACGCTAAAGCGCTGGAAAATGCAGGCGCATTTATGATAGTATTGGAAGCGATGCCCGAAGAAGCAGCGTTGAGCGTCCAGAATAATATTAATATCCCGACAATCGGCATAGGTGCAGGTAGATTTACCGACGGGCAGGTTCTGGTATTTTACGATGCAGTAGGAATGTTGCCTCAAAAGCCGCCTAAATTCGTCAAGAAGTTTACGGATTCGCGTTCTTTGCTAATCGACGGATTAAAAACATATAGAGAAGAAGTTAAAAACGGCGCGTTTCCGGCCGAAGAAAACATATATAAATAAATAGGAGAGGATAAATGGAATTAAAAGAATGCATTATAAGCCGTTCTTCCAAAAGGGATTTTAAGAACATACCCGTACCTAAAGATTTGATTATTAAGCTAATGGAAACTTCTTCCCATGCACCGTCGTGGGCTAACTCACAGCCTTGGAAGGTTGCCATTTCGACGGGAAAAACGTCGGAATTCATCAAAGAAAAAATATATAAGCTGGCGCGTGACGGCAATCAAGGTAATCCAGATTTTCCTTTTCCGGAGTTCTGGCCGGACGAACAGTCTAAAAATATTTTCGAAACGGGAAAACAAAGATATGAATCTCTTGGAATTTCTAGAGACGACGAAGAAAAAAGAAGGGAAATAGCGCTGAATAATTATCTTTTTTTTGGTTCGGAAACCGCAATTTTCGTATATATGAACGAGAAATTAGGACACTGGTCCACTCTGGATTGCGGAATGTTTGTCCAAAATATTCTTTTGGCCGCCCATGACCTCGGGCTGGGCGCCTGTCCGCAGGCATATTTAGTCAGATATCCTGATATTTTAAGGGAAGCCTTTAAACTCGGAAACAGCGAAAAATTCCTTTTAGGCATTACGATAGGATATTATAAAAAAGAAAGTCCTATCAACAATATAAAAACGGAAAGAATAAAGGCTGATAGTTTTATGAAATATTACGAATAATATTAAAACTAACCTTTAAATATTTCAGGAGGAAAAAAATTTATGAATTACGTATCTTATTTTAAATTTAAAGGTACGCTGAACAATGATTCAAAATATCCGGCGCTTTCCCTTATCGCATTTATTTTGAAAATTATAGCTTTAGTATATCTCGTCGTGGGCTTAATCGGCACTTTGATTATGTCGTTCGTATGGGCGGACGAAGCTGGAAAAATGGCGGAGATGTTCGGGGCGGGTAAATTTAATTTCCTGTCCGCGCTTTCGTCGTTTTTCTTCTCTTTGTTAGGCGGCATTATTATTACGATATTGATATTTTTATTAATATGGGCGTATGCCGAGCTGATATTGGTTTTAATGGATATCGAGAGCAATACGGCAAAAAAATAGAAAGTCACCCTTGGGTTAATATAATATACGCGGATTATTGCACATGATGCCCCCGACCGGAATCGAACCGATGACCAAAGGTTTAGGAAGCCTCAATGACAGTTTGCAACTTATTGATATGATTAAGATATTGTGCTGTGTAAATTTTTATGTGCCTAAAAATGTGTGGATATAGAATTAATCCTTACCGTAGACGGTTTTATGTGAACAAACTTTTATAAGTTTAATAACTTTAGGTTCCGAGCTTTCTATGTCGTAAGCAATTCTGTCGGAATAATTAAGGTCTAAGGCATAGAAATTCAGGTTTTTCTTTTTCTCCCCTAAAGACAATGGATTTTTTGAAGCAGCTAATTCTTTAAGTTTCTCTTTTATTACGCCCTGTTTTATTTTTTCTTTCTTTTTATATTGTTTCTTAAAAGAATTAGACCATATGAATTCCCAGCACATTATATCTATGAATCCAAATCTGCAAGCAGTTCTTCGAGGCTGCCGGATTTATAATTTCCGACAGCATAATCCGACAAGCTTTCGTTTATCTGCTCTATTTCCCAATCAGTAAAATAGTTTTTGCTTTCAAATATGCAGTATCGCGTGGGCATCCTATATTCATCACTTTTTAATGGCTGAATATAAGGGATAACAGTTTTTGCCCCTAAAAAGGGCTGATTATTGGGATGTATAGGAGTATAATTGTAGGGTATTGTCGTAATCATTTTCTCACCTTTTTGACTTTAGTTATGGATACGGAACCGATATCATTCACAGTAATATGCCATTTTGAGCCTATCTTATACTGACATTCGTTTTCCTTGGGTATAAATAAAATAATCTGATTACTTGCAGCGTCTGTTCCATCTGGCTGTCCTGATAGGCCTCTTTTCAATTTAGTATATTTTCCAAAGATTACCTGATAAAGCGTTTTGCCATTAATAGAGTCAAAAGCTGGATTGACTGAAATAACCTCTATATTTTCTTCGTATTTCATTTTATAACCTCGTGTTAATAATAATTATATTTTGATTATAATATTATACGGCAACGGTGTCAAATTCTATATCGTCAAATAATAAAAAACACTTGACATAAATTTTATAAATTATATAATTATACATACTAACCGTTTAGCATGTAATTTGAATTTATAAGATTTAAATGTTCGTAATCTTATAAAAGAAGCATTTTTGCAA
>JAJZYC010000035.1 GCA_021806125.1 bacterium | reverse complement strand
ATTTTTAATTACTTTTAAAAAAAAGCTTTTAAATTCGGTAAAACGTAATAAATTAAAAAGGCAGATTAAAGAATTTATAAGACTTAATCAGTATAATCTTAAAAAGATAGATTGCGCAATATTAATCGTAAAATTTCCCGCTTCCAGAATTCAGTTATTAAAAGAACTTGAATTTCTATTAACGTTATGAAGATTTTAAATAAATTTTTTATACTGCTGATAATTTCTTATAAAAAGTTTTTATCTCCGTTAATGCCCCAAAGTTGCAGGTTTTATCCTACTTGTTCCGAATATGCCGTCGAATGTTTCGAGTCGTTCGGTTTTGTTAAGGCTTTATCCATGTCTATTTACAGGATTATTAGATGCAATCCGCTGTCTAAGGGCGGATTCGATCCCGTCCGCAGGCATCTGCATTAATCCAAATATTTATAATTATTGGGAGGAGCGCACTTAAGTTCGTTCCCGCAAAAAAAGGAGATATTTTTGGAAAAAAGAATTATAGTCGCTTCTATCATATCAGTAGTATTAATTTTAGCATGGGGTTATTTTATGCCTCATCCCGCTCGGCAGACCGCCGTTAAAAAAGTGCCGGCCAAAGTCCAGAATGCCGTTCCAATAACCTCGGAGCAGAAAGTAAAAACAAAAAAAATTATTTCTAAAAAACAGGGAAGTTCTATAGAGATATCGAAATCAGTTCAAAATATTAAAAACGTATCGTATGAAGGAAAAAAATTTTACGCGGCATTCGATAAGTCCGCGGGAGCAATTTCAAGTTTAAATCTTTTAAATTATTCTTATACCGAAAAAGATTTAAAAAATAAAGTCAACCTCGGCAATTCCAAAAATATTTCCGAAATGGTTAACTTTATTCCAGAAAACGCCGAAGCCTCCATAAAACTTACAAAGATAACTAAAGAAAACGGTACGATAAAATTTATTTACGACATAGGAAACAAGGCAATATTAACGAAAGAATATAAATTTTCCGACGGAAAATATCTTTTTACTGATGCGGTTTATATTAAAAATCTTACGAATAGAAGTTTTAATTTTAAAGGTTATTTTATTATCTCGGCCGGTTTAAAACCGGCTTCAGGAAAAAGTTCGGATTACGTCGATTTTGCCCCCGCAGTTTACCTTAACAAAAGTTTGATTGCGCCTGCCGTTAACAATAAGGCAAATTACAGCGGAAACATTTCATTTGCGGGCTTTAACTCTAAATATTTTTTGTTTTCCGCCGTATCTCCCGGGACCGATATATCGGTCAAAAAAAACGGCGATATTGTATCTTTTGTAATTCCTAAAACAATATCGGTTCCTCCCGGAAAAACCGCCGTAAGCTCTTTGAAAATATACGGAGGACCGAAAAAGCTGTCCCTGCTTACGCCATTAAACCACAACCTTAATTCTACTTTAAGTTTCGGATTTTTCGGATTTTTTTCTATAATATTACTTCATATACTGGAGTTTTTTTACGGCTTTGTCCATAATTACGGCCTTGCCATAATACTTCTCGTTTTAGGCATAAGGATAGTATTTTATCCTCTTACTTATACGGGATTTAAATCGATGAAGCAGATGCAGAAATTAACCCCTAAAATTAACGAAATGCGGGAAAAATATAAAGACAATAAAGCCGAACTGAATAAAAAAATTATGGAGCTTTATAAAGAAAGCAAAGTAAATCCGTTCGGCGGCTGTCTTCCTATGCTGCTCCAAATCCCCGTCTTTTACGGATTATATCAGACGCTGTTAATGTCCATACAGCTCAGAAACGCACCGTTTATATTCTGGATACATAATCTTTCGGTTCAGGACCCGTATTATATTCTGCCTATTTTAATGGGCATATCCATGCTGATTTCACAAAAAATGAATCCTATGGTAGGAGACCCTACGCAGGCTAAAATTATGCTTATTCTTCCTATAGTTTTTACTTTTATTTTTATTCATTTTCCCGCCGGGCTTCTTTTATACTGGACGGTCAACAATATTTTAACCATTGCCCAGCAGTATATTATTAATAGAAAATTTGCATAATTCAGCTTTATGCCGCTATGTCTTCTTTAACATATGAAATAGATACGATTTGCGCTATTTCCTCCCCTGCGGGGGAGGGAGCGATTAGCATTATCAGGGCATCCGGCACAGACTGCCTGCATATACTGCAAAAAATTTTTAAGCCTTACCGCAAAGATTTTTCCAATATAAAACCCCGTTTTTTATATACGGGCCGCATTTTCGATTTCCAAACCGAATCGTTCGTCGACGAAGCGGTATGCGTTTTCATAAAAGGTCCGGATTCCTATACAGGTGAAGATATGTTTGAAATATATCCCCACGGAGGCGTGTTTAATACCAAATATATTCTTGAAATTATTTTAAAATCGGGAGCAAGGCTTGCATACAACGGAGAATTTACAAAAAGAGCTTATTTAAACAATAAAATAAACCTTATAAAAGCCGAAGCCGTCCTGGAAATAATAAAGGCAAATTCTTTAAAAACGCTGGTTATTGCAAATAACGAACTGAGCGGGCTCTTAGAGAAAAAAATAAATAAAATAAAAGAAGATTATATTTATCTGCTTGCCTCTTTAGAAGCTTTAATCGATTTTCCCGAGGAAGAATTCGAAAATATTAATGCCGATTTTATAAAAAAGTCCGAAGAAGCGGCCGGGTTAATCGGAGGGCTTATAGAATCTTACGAGAATTATGAGCTGAACAAGCGCGGCTTCAGCGTAGTAATAGCCGGAGCGCCTAACGTTGGAAAGTCGAGCATATTAAACAGGCTCGTCGATAAAAAAAGAGCAATAGTTTCGGATACGCCCGGCACTACCAGGGATTATATCGAAGAAAACCTGTTTTTATCAAATAAACCCGTTAAAATTATAGATACGGCCGGTTTGAGGGAAACGGAGAATGCGATAGAATATGAGGGCATAAAAGGGAGCTATAATCAGATTAAAAATGCCGATGCCGTTTTATACGTTTTCGACGTTAACGATTTAGCGGGAAACGAAATTTTAAAAGATATATCGGAAGAAAAAAAGGATAATTTAATTCCGGTCATAAATAAATTAGATACTTTTAACGGAAAAGACTTAAGCATAATTGAAAAAAACGTGATGCGGACTTTCGGATTTACTAACAATCCGGTTTTTATAAGCGCCAAGACGGGCGACGGTTTTGAAGCGATGAAAAAGGCGGTGCACGATATCATTTTAAAAATCGAGAGCGGGGTTAAAGACGACGTCGGCATTACGACCTTAAGACAGAAAAATTTATTAGTAAAATCTTTAAATTTATTGGAAAACGCAAAAGAAAAGTTCATAGAAGGCCGTCCGCTCGAATTAATATCGATAGACATGAGAGACGGCATTAACGCTCTTGACGAAATTGTCGGCGGGGTAACCGGCGAAGACGTTCTGGATATGCTTTTCAAAGAATTTTGCATAGGCAAGTAGATATGATTAAAAAATACGGCGATAATTTTTTTGACGTTATAGTAGTCGGCAGCGGCCATTCGGGAATCGAGGCATGCCTTGCATCTTCCCGCATGGGTTTAAAAACCGCCGTAATAACTATTAACATAGACAATATCGGGCAGATGTCCTGCAACCCCGCGATAGGAGGGCTTGCCAAGGGGCATCTCGTGCGCGAAATCGACGCTCTCGGCGGCGAGATGGGGAAGGCCATAGACAAAACCGGAATTCAGTTCAGAACCCTTAATACGAAAAAAGGCCCAGCGGTAAGGTCGTCCCGCGCCCAAGCCGATATGTTCCGCTATAAGACTTATATGAAAAAAGCTTTAGAATCTGCCGAAAATTTGACTATAATTCAGTCTATGGCAGATTCGCTGATCGTAGATAGCGAAAAAGCTGCGGGAGTAGTTTTGTGGACGGGCGAAGAGCTTTATTCCGACGCGGTTATTTTAACCACGGGAACTTTTTTAAGGGGCCTTGTGCATATCGGCCTTTTTAATTATAATGCGGGAAGAGCGGGGGATTTTGCTTCTAATAACCTTTCGTTAAGCCTGCTTGAAAACGGTCTTGAGCTTGGAAGGCTCAAAACGGGAACGACTCCGAGATTAGACGGAAGGACCGTCGATTTTTCCGAGCTTGAAGAACAAAAAGGGGAAGACGATTTTATTCCTTTTTCTATAGCAGATAAAAATATAACCAATGAAATCAGCTGTTATATAACATATACAAATAAAAATACGCATAATATAATTTTAAACGATCTTGACAAGTCTCCGTTATACTGCGGAGTTATTAAAGGGGTCGGCCCCAGATACTGCCCTTCAATAGAAGATAAAGTCGTCAGGTTTAAAGAAAAAGAAAGGCACCAGATATTTTTAGAAAGGGAAAGCCTTGATTCCGTTGAATATTACCCCAACGGACTTTCGACGAGCCTGCCTTTTGAGACCCAGCTTAAATTCTTAAGGACGATAAAGGGGCTTGAAAACGTAAAAATAATGAGGCCGGGGTATGCTATAGAATACGATTACGTTCTGCCTACACAGCTTAAATATTCCTTAGAAACTAAAAAGATAAGCGGGCTTTTTTTAGCGGGTCAGATTAACGGCACTTCGGGTTATGAAGAAGCCGCGGCTCAGGGCATTATTGCAGGAATTAACGCCTCCTTAAAGATTAAAGGCGAAAACCCTTTAATGCTTAGAAGAGACGAAGCGTATATAGGGGTTTTAATCGACGATTTGATTACGCTTGGAACAAGCGAACCTTACAGAATGTTTACTTCCCGCGCCGAATACAGGCTTTTATTGCGGGAAGACAACGCCGATTTCAGGCTTTGCGAATACGGAAAAAGAATAGAACTTCTCGATGAAGAAAGATATTCTATATACAAATCCAGGCTGGCGCAATTTAACGAATTAACGGCTTTTTTAAAAACTTATGAAAACGGAAAATATTACGGCCTGTTAAAGCGTCCGGATTTTTCTTTAGATGATAATGTTATTCCGGAATTTAAAAAAGAAATTGACAAATTCGATAAGGATATTGTTAACAGGGTCCAGCTTTTTATTAAATATGAAGGTTATATCTGCAGGCAGAAAGACGAGATAGACAGGTTAAAAAAATACGAGGACGTTAAATTAAAAGACGATATCGATTTTGACGTAATCCCCGGCTTATCGCTCGAAGTAGTCGAAAAACTCAATAAAATCAGGCCGCGGACTATTGCGGAAGCGGGACGAATTTCGGGCGTTACTCCCGCCGCCGTTGCAATTTTATTAATGAGATGCCGCAATTAGCCGAATTTAAATATGTTTCCCGTGAAACATTTTTCTTGACATATTTTTTTTAAAATAGCATACTTTTATTAATATATTTAATTATAATTTAACAGGAGATTATTTATGCGAAGTGAACCGGACAGTAGCAACTGTTATTTAAAAAAAACCGAAAACAGCTTTAACTCGTTATTAAAGAGTTTAATATTAAATAACGCAAATAAGTTCTTTCCCAACAACCCCCTCTCCATTTAGCTTTTTTAATATTCTTCTCTTTCGGATAAATAGTTAAAGCTATTTTTAAGAAGGAGACAGAAAATGCAAGATTATAAAGATAAGCTTGAAAATCTTCCCGTAGATATAAAACTGAGAGCCGCCGACAGGCTTAAAATCCATCTTATGAGGCAGAAGTACGGATATTTTTCGCGCCTGTGCCTATTAATGGCGCTGATAGGCCCGGGAATACTCGTTATGATTGCCGATAACGATGCCGGCGGCGTTATGACGTATGCTCAAACTGGCTCGATATTCGGAATCGGTTTTTTTATACCTTTTATGATAATAATGCTTCCGGTCGCCTATATCGTACAGGAGATGACCGTAAGGCTCGGCGCCGTTACGCACAGAGGCCATGCCGAAATGATATGGAAAAGATACGGAAAATTCTGGGGCGCATTTTCCCTGATAGACCTTGTCGTTGCAAACGTGCTGACCTTAATAACGGAATTTATCGGAATAACCCTTGGAATGGAGGTTTTTGGAATATCTCCGATAGTTTCATCCGTAACCGCTATTGCCGTCATAGCTTCGATTCAGCTTTTTTTGCGTTATTTTACATGGGAGTGGATCAGCCTAAGCATCGCAGCATTTAATTTAGTATTCGTTCCTTTAGTATTCTTTATTCCGCATCTTCACTGGGGAGCGGTAGCGAGAAGTTTTGTATCGTGGCATATACCGGGAGGGGTAACTTCCCTTTTTATATATGTCGTTCTGGCAAATCTGGGAACGACGATAGCGCCGTGGATGCTTTTTTTTCAACAGTCTTCGGTTGTCGATAAAGGACTTACCGTAAAAGATATAAGGGACGGGCAGATAGATACCTTTATAGGCTCGTTTTTTATGGTTGTCGTAGCCATAGCGATTATCCTGATAGCGGCAGGAACGGTTTTCGGTTTTACGCATGCTCCAAATTTAGACATTCAGACTATACTTTCCGCCATATCGGCAAAAATGGGACAACTGGCGATGAAGCTTTTTGCCCTAGGTCTTGTAGAAGGAGGGCTTATTGCGGCCATTGCAATATCCGCAAGCACTTCATGGGCAATGGGCGAAGCGTTCGGATGGCCTAAGAGCATTAATATGCCGCCTTTGCAGGGCTGGAAGTTTTATATGCCCGGAATTATCAGCCTGTTGATTGCGGGAGGAATAGTTTTGATTCCGAATGCTCCCCTCGGATTTTTAAATTTAACCGTTCAGGTCGTTGCTACCATTTTTATGCCCGCGGCGATGATGTTTTTACTTCTGCTTTTGAACGATAAAGAGATAATGGGAGACCATATAAACAAGCCATGGCAGAATATCTCGGCGTTTACAATAGTCGGATTTTTGATAATTATGAATGGAATATACGGATTGACGGTGGTTTTTCCGCATATATTCGGATAATGTAATTCTTAAATTATGCGAGGCAAAAAAATGAAAATAGAAGATAAGATTTCAAAAAAGATAAATCTCGACGAGGACTGGGAAGATTTTATCAAAGAAGAAGGACTGGTGGATTATAACAAAATTCCGGTAGAAAGAGCCAGCGTTAAAGGGTGGGTTCAGATAGCTTTCTGGTTTTTAAGAATTTATATAGTCGTTATGATTATAATGGTAATAATAGGGTTTTCAAGAATTCATTAAAAAACGGGATAAATTATGGAAATAAAATACTCCGTTTGCCCTCACGACTGCCCCGATACATGCGCTCTAAAAGTGGAAATTCAGGACGGTAAAATCGTAAAAGTAGCCGGAGATGATTATCATCCCGTAACGCGCGGGGTTATTTGCGAAAAAGTCAGGGCTTATCCGGAAAGGATTTACGGAAACCGCATACTTTATCCGATGCGCAGGACGGGAAAAAAGGGCGCCGGCGAATTTGAGAGGATAAGCTGGAACGATGCCATAGATGAAATTGCCGGGCGTTGGGTAGAGCTTATTTCTAAATGCGGCCCGGAAAGCATTATGCCATATTCTTACGGCGGAACTGAAGGAATAATTAACAAATCGAGTATGGACAGGCGTCTTTTTAATAAAATCGGCGCTACGGCTATCGGCCGCACTATCTGTTCAGTAGCCGGAAGTTTAGGCTATCAGCTGTCTTACGGCATATCTAAAGGCGTAAATCCGTTAGACTCTGTTGATTCTAAATTAATAATATTCTGGGGAATAAACGCTTTAGAAACAAATATGCATCAGGCAGTAATTGCCGACGCCGCCCGCAAAAACGGGGCTAAAATCATAGTTATAGACGTTCACAGAAACAAAACCGCAAAATGGGCTGACGATTTCTATATGCTCCTGCCCGGTTCGGACGGCGCGCTTGCTCTGGGCATCGCCCACATTATATTAAGGGATAATTTAGAGGATAAAGCTTTTTTAGAAGAATATTCTTTTGGATTAGACGAATTCCGCAAAAAGGCGATGAAATATCCGCCCGATAGAGTCGCAGTCCTTACGGGTATTTCAAAAGAGCGTATAGAGTATTTAGCAAGACTTTATGCAGAAACTAAACCCTCTTTCTTAAGAATAGGAAACGGATTTCAGCATCACAAAAACGGAGGCATAAATACTTGGTTGATTTCTTTACTGCCGGCTTTAACGGCGGCATGGTCGGATAAAGGCGGAGGCGCGCTAAAATCTAATTCGGGGTATTTTCCGTTAAACGAGGAAGCTTTAAAAAGGCCGGATTTAATTAAAAAACCGGTTAGGACGGTAAATATGGTTCAACTTGGAAAAGCTTTATGCGAACTTGACCCGCCCCTAATGTCCCTATATGTTTACAACAGCAATCCCGCAGTAGTAGCCCCCAACCAGAACTATGTAATTAGAGGGCTTGCAAGGGAAGACCTTTTTACCGTCGTTCACGAACAGACGATGACCGATACCGCAAAATGGGCGGACATCATTCTTCCGGCAACTACGAGTTTTGAGCATGCAGACCTTTACGTCAGCTACTGGCATACCTCGCTTCAATGGGCGGATCCCGTAATACCGAGAGCAGGCGAAGCAAAGCCGAATATAGACGTATTTAAGCTTATCGCCCGTTCTTTAGGCTTTAACGACGAATGTTTTTTAGATACCGAAGAAGACATCGCGCGTCAGGCGCTGGATATTCCCTACTGGAGAGAAAAAGGAATAACATTAGAAAGGCTGAAAAAAGAAAGGTTTATTATGCTGGGTACGGAGGATTATCCCTTTGAACGCGGCAAACTTCCGACTCCTTCGGGTAAAATAGAGTTTAAAAGCCAAAAAGTTGCGGCATACGGATTTTCAGAAATACCCGAATACTATCCTATAAAAGATTATATATCTAACGGCGCCTCCCTGCCGAAACCGGATTTTCCCTTAATCTTCGTCAGTCCGCCGAATCATTTTTTTTTAAATTCGTCTTTTGCGGGAGTTTCTTCTTTAAAAGCCAAAGCCCGGGAGCCGTTCCTGGAAATTAATCGGAAGGATGCCGAAGACAGAGGAATAAGCGACGGAGATTTAGTTACGATTCAAAACGGACAGGGTTGCGTATCTATAAAAGCAAAGGTTTTGGATTCCGTTCTGCCTGGAGTAGTCGTTTCAGCAGGTTTATGGTGGAAAGACGATTATATAAACGGTTCGGGAGTAAACGCTCTTACGCCTGACGATTTATCGGATATCGGCGGCGGCGCTACCTTTTTTTCCTCGCAGGTCGAAGTTAAAAAAATCTAAAAATTTCCCTTGCTATTTTTTAAACATTTGATATAATCAAAAAGTTTTGACTTTATTTGCCCGGACATTTTTTATTATTATTTAATATGGGGGGTAAGTTTTGATATTAAATGGATAACCTTAAACACAAAGGAATATTCAGATATTTTTTTAATTGTCTGACTATTTTATCCGCTGCTTTTTTTACGGTTTTAAGCATTTACTGTTTTAAAAGCGAATTTATCGTACAATCTTCTTTTATAGATTTTTCTTTCAAGTTTAATGCCCTTTCCCTATTTTTCGTAATATTTATATCTTCCATTTCCGTATTTATTTCTATTTTTTCAATAAAATACGGGGAAAAATACGATAAAAAACCTTCCCTGTTTATCTATTCTTTTTTATTTATATTGTCCATGATAATTCTCGTTATAAGCAACGATATGCTGACTTTTTTGATTTTCTGGGAATTAATGTCAATTTTTTCTTTTCTCTTGGTTATTTACGAGGGAAGCGAGGAATCGAGGAGCGCGGGTTTTTTATATTTTTTAATGACGCATATAGGAACTATTCTCATAACGGCCGGTTTTATAATGCTGTATTTGAAAACATCGTCTTTTTCTTTCGATTATTATAAAGGCGCAGCGGGGATTATGATACTGGCGGCGGCAATAACGGGATTTTCGATTAAAGCGGGTATTATGCCGTTTCATACATGGCTCCCTTACGCCCATCCGGTTGCACCCGCCAATATATCCGCTATTATGTCCGGCGTTATGGTAAATATGGCAATATACGGTATTTTAAAATTCTTGTTCGTATTCAGTTCCGGGTCGAATTCATTTCTCGGCATTATACTTCTTATTATAGGCGCTTTATCCGCTCTTCTTGGGATTATGTACGCTATGGCCCAGAAAGATATTAAAAAACTGCTGGCATTTTCCACCATAGAAAATATGGGAATAATTTTTATGGGAATAGGCATATCGTACTGGGCAGATATTGAAAATTTTAAATCCTTGGAATATCTTGCAATGCTGGCGGTTTTGCTTCATGTCGTAAATCACGGCTTAAGCAAAAGTTCGCTGTTTATGGGTTCGGGGTTGATAGACAAATATACGCATACCAGAAATATGGAAAAACTCGGCGGCCTTTCAAAAAAAATGGGGCAGTTGTCGGTCATGTTTCTTATCGGCGTAATGTCCATTTCCGCTATGCCGCCCTTAAACGGTTTTTTAAGCGAGTGGTATTTATATATTTCGTTGATAGGTTCGGTATTTACGGGAAACCTGTATATGGTATATTTTTCGATTATAGCGATAGCCCTTCTGTCTCTTGCGGGAGCGGCGGCGGGAGCCGCTTTTACGAAATTGTTCGGAATTACTTTTTTGGGCAAACCGAGGACGGCTAATGCAGAAAATGCCGTGGAATCTCATATTGTGGAAAGAATAGGAATTGCGATACCGGTTCTTTTGTGCATTTATATCGGAGTTTATCCTTATCAAATAATATCGAGTTTAAATGCAGTTATATTTTATCTGACGGGCGGAACGGTAAGCTCGAATCCGTTTTCCGCGGTCCATGTTATAAACGCCCGCCCGTTTTCTTTATATGCGCCGGCTTTAATTGCGGTTGCTTTTACGGCAGTTTTATTAATAGTATTTTTATATCTTAAGTCATTTTCTTCGGATAAAAAAAGAATATTCGAAACATGGGCATGCGGGCTTGACGAAAAAAATTCGAAAGCCCAGTATTCGGGCGGCGGATTTTCGTCAAGCATAATGAAGGTTTTTTCTTCTTTTTATTCCTCCGTTTCGGAGATTAACTTTGAAAAGGACGTAAAAAAGTATTTCAGGTCTAAATCGGTTTATACGGAAGAAGTTAACGATATTTTCGAAAAATATATTTATATTCCGGCAGGGAAAATATATTTAAAAATATCGGAAATTTTTAACAAAGCGGCTAATTCGGCTAATATAAACATTTCATTGGGATATTTATTTTTATCGTTAATAGCCTGTTTCATTATATATATATTTATAATAAGATAAAAAAAGAAAATTATGAATTTTAACATACAGC
>JAJZYC010000034.1 GCA_021806125.1 bacterium | reverse complement strand
CCTTTATGTTTCTAACCTGCGCAACTTTATTAAGATTAAAATCGGTGGTAATAATCTTGCCGTTTTTTTCTTTGGCAAAAGCGATTAATTTCGCATCGACCTCTTTTATATTAGGATAATCGGCATCCGTAAACTCGATGTTTATGTTTTTATCTTCTCTGAGCTCTTTAAGTATGTCCAAACCTCTCCTGCCTTTAACCCTTTTCAGAGGGTCCTGGGAATCCGCTATGTGCTGAAGTTCGTGCAAAACAAAAGTAGGTATAACGAATGTTCCATCGATAAAACCGGTTTTGGAAACGTCAAGGATTCTTCCGTCGATTAAGGAACTGGTATCTATAACTTTATAGTTGCGGCATTGTTCTCCGCCTGCATTTTTAACCTGAAAGTCTTTTAAATCCGCCTGTTTAGTTCCGATGCCGAAATCGTCCGCTACCCTTAATCCTATAATCAATCCGAGGTAGCCCGCCAGGAAGTTAACGAAAGCATAAGTAATATATCCAAGGTCTGAGCCGGTGAAAAAGGATTTAAACAGCTGGTAAGTAATATAATTGATTATAAAAAGTCCGATAAAAAGTCCTATTCCTCCAGTAAGAATTTTTTTGGTAGAAATAGACTCCATGCTTTTTTCGACAGAAACTACGATAAAACCTATAGTAAAACCGAATAAAAGACCCACATAAGATAAAAAATCGTTATGCCAGTATTCCTTGCCTATCAAAAAGCCGAGAATAGCGGAAACAAGAACAAGCATTATCCTTACGAAAAGGATCGGCTTCTTATTGAAAATTTTCATTTATCCTATCTATTAATTAATTATTTTTAAAAATTCTAAGCGTTTAAATTTAAATTTGAAGATTGAATGGGAGTGCTTATAAATATCCTTTTTATCTTTTCCTCGATAAAAGTTTCCGGCCTGTTCATTACGGTCGAAAGCTCTTTGATAATTAAGTTTTTTGCTTTTTCAAACATCTTTTTTTCCGCAAAAGACAACTCTTTCTCGCACTTTAAAATATACAGGTCCCTTAAAACCTCGGCGACCTCGAAAAGACAGGAAGAACAGAGCTTTATATTGTAACCGTTAAACCTTTTGTTCCATGATTCTTTCCTAGCGAAAGGCTTTTTTACGCATTTTTCTTCGAGTACGTCAAAAACTTTTTGTATCTCGTTTTCTTTAATAAGCGAGCGGAGTCCCACCTCTGCTTCATTTTTAACGGGCACCATAATTTTAGCATTGTTTTCCAAAACCCTGATGTTGTAAAAAGACAATTCGGCAGAACCTATTTTCTGTTTGGAAATAGATTCTACGATACAAACGCCGTAACCGGGATAAAATACAAATTCGTTTAAGTTCAACATTTTTAAGCCTCCTTAAACTCTTTGGACATTAAATTAATTAAAATAATATTAATTAAAAACAACATTATAAACGGTATCTCTTTCGGCAGGAAATTTACCAGCCTCTTCAATTATTTTTTTTACATTTTTGACGCTGAGACCAACAGGGTTAACGGAGCCGGCATTATGCGATATTTTTTCCTCCGTAAGCGTCCCGTCAAAATCGTCGGCGCCGAAAGAAAGAGAAACCTGCGCAAGATTAATACCCAGGTTTACGAAAAATGTTTTTATATGTTTGAAATTATCCAAAAAAAGCCGCGAAATTGCAATAACTTTGAGGTCGTCGTATCCGGTGGTAAGCCCGGAATTCCTGACGGCAGTGTTTTTCGGCTGGAAAGCAAATGGAATAAAAGATTTAAAGCCTCCCGATTCATCCTGCGCAGACCTAATTTTGCTTAAATGATTTATTCTGTCTTCATAGCTTTCTTTTACTCCGTATAACATTGAAGCATTGGAGGAAATGCCTATTTTATGGGCGGTTTTGTGTATTGAAATCCATCTTTCCCCGCTTATTTTTTGCGGACATAATTTTTTTCTTATAACCGGGCTGAAAATTTCCGCTCCGCCTCCGGGAAGGGCGTCTAATCCGTTTTCTTTCAAATCGGTAAGCACCTCTTTTACGGAAAGTCCAGAAATATTAGATAGATGGTCTATTTCTACAGCCGTAAAAGCCTGTATCATTAAGGACGGGAATTCATTCTTTATTCTGCGGACCATATTTAAATAGAAGCCGTAAGAAAGAGAGGGGTGAAGACCTCCGACGATATGGACTTCTTTAAAATTATTGGTTTTATAATTCGTCTTAATATATTCTATTATTTCATCCACACTCATAGAATATGCATCCGCTTCTTTTCCGTTTCTGTAAAATGCGCAAAAAGCACATCTGTTTACGCATATATTGGTATAATTTATATGAATATTGACAATATAATATACTTTATCTCCGTTGATTTTTAAGTTTTTAAAGTTCGCAAGCTCTCCTATAGAGAGCAGGTCGTGAGATTTAAATAAAAACAAAGCGTCTTCTGCCGACAATCGTTTATTATTATAAACCTTTTCTTTTATTAAATCAAAAGTTTTATTTCCTGTCATAGCCTTTCCATCTTTCGTAAATATCGTTTTCTATATCTAACGCATCCAAAATCTTGCCCGTTATAAAATCTATAATATCTTCGACCGTTATGGGCTTGCCGTAAAATGCCGGAATAGGCGGCAGAATCACAGCCCCAGACGAATGAAGGGAGAGCATATTTTTAAGGTGTATATCGTTAAAAGGGGTTTCCCTAGGACAAACTATTAGCTTTTTTCTTTCTTTAAGCATAACGTCCGCCGCCCGCTCTATAAGACTTCCGGAAATTCCGTTTGCAATTCTGGAAAGACTGCCCATAGAACACGGAACGACTATCATTCCCTTAACGTTTTTTGCGGAGCCGCTTGCAATGCGCGCCTCTAAAAAATTCTCGTCTAGAAAAGCAAACCTGCCGGAATCTTTATGCAGTTCGAACTTATTTACTATTTCGTTTTTTATTTTTTGGCTAAAGCCGTTTAAAGAATCGCCGGAGCCGTTCATATAAAACTTGGAAATATCGGCAAACATCCCAAGTTCGTTATTGCTTACCCTGAAACCCGGCTTGGAAATTATAAGGTGAACGAAAAAAGAACGGTTTATTAAAGCCTTAAGAAGGCTGAATCCGTATATCGCTCCGGACGCTCCCGTTATCGATACGATGTAGGAATTAGCGTCTCTTTCCTTTTCCGTTTCTATATTTATATTATAATTTTCTTTCATATTCCTTTATTCGCGGATATACCTTTACGGCACAATAAAAAATTTAGAATATAAGACGTTTGCGCATATAAAAACGAAAAAAGTTATGGAAATATATCCGTTCATAGTAAAAAAAGCGGCATCGATATTATCTAAGCTCTTATAAACTAAAAAATGTTCGTATGCAAAAAAGCCTGCGACCAGAATTATTCCTATAATATATAAAAAATTAAGATTAAACATAAAATAGAGGGAAATCAAGCATATTAAAGCAAGCGAATGCAATATTCTAGAAACGGCTACCGCGTTTTTTATTCCGAATTTTGCCGGTACGGAGAAGAGCCCGTTTGCGGTGTCGAAATCATAATCTAAAATAGCGTAAAGAATGTCGAACCCTGCGCCCCAAAAAACTACGGCAAGACCGAGAATCAAAATTTTATAATCCAGACTCCCCGTAACGGCGAGCCATGTTCCCAAAGGACCAAGCGCCATGCTTATTCCAAGAACCATATGGGAAAAAAACGTAAACCTTTTCGTGAAGGAATAAAACGTAATAAAAATAATAACAATCGGGGAAAGAACAAAACATATAAAGTTTAGTTCGTAAGCGGCAAATATAAGTATTATATATGAAACTATTCCGAAAACGAATCCGTATAAAGCGGTAAGCTCGCCTTTAGGAATGGTCCTTTCCATAGTCCTTTTATTTTTTGCGTCAATTTTTCTGTCTATAAACCTGTTAAACGCCATCGCTCCGCTTCTTCCGGAAGCCATGGCTATAACGACCCATATTATCTTATAATAAAAAAACGGCGTGCCGAAAGACGACGGATATTTATCGTAAAAAGCAAGGAGAAAAGCGCTGAGGGCGAAAGGCAAGACGAATATCGTATGCGAAAATTTAACTAATTCTAAAGTATTTTTGAACTTTTTAAGCATCTTAGTTTAACTTAAACCGTATTCCTTCCATCTTTCATCGACGAGTTTTTTTATGTCGTCAGACATTATTATATCGTCCGGCCATTTTCTTTTATAGCCTTCCGATGCCCATTTTTTTGTGGCGTCTATACCCATTTTAGAGCCGTAGTTGGGAATATCCGAAGCATGCTCCAAGACGTCGATAGGTCCTTCGACAAACGAAACGTCTCTTTTCGGGTCTATATTATTGCATATTCTCCAGATAACTTCGCTCCTGTCCTGGACGTTCACGTCCTCGTCCAATATTACTATTATTTTGGTGAACATCATAAGGCCGAGACCCCATATTCCGTGCATAATCTTTTTCGCATGTCCGGGATAGCTTTTTTTAATACTTATAAATGCCAAATCATGAAATATTCCTTCAAAAGGCAGATTCATATCGATAATTTCCGGGAAAATCTTTTTTATTGCAGGCAGGAAAAATCTTTCTGTAGCCTTCCCTATGTAACAGTCCTCCATAGGCGGTTTGCCTACTATGGTAGCCGGATATATCGCATCTTTTCTGTGCGAAATGAGCGTTACGTGAAACACCGGATAAAAATCTTCGAGAGAATAATATCCGGTATGGTCGCCGAAAGGTCCTTCGATCCTGAAATCTTCGGCAGGGTCTATATATCCTTCAAGGACGAACTCGGCATTTGCCGGAACATATATATCGTTAGTTTCCGATTTCACGAGTTCGACTGCGTCTCCCCTTAAAAACCCCGCAAACATCATCTCTTCTATATCGGGGGGAAGCGGCGCGGTAGCCGAATAAATTACCGCCGGGTCGGAGCCAATAACTACGGAAACCGGTATCTTTTTGCCGGCTTCTTTATATTTCCTGAAATGTCTTGCGCCGTCTTTATGAATGTGCCAGTGCATGCCGCAGGAAGTATCGTCGTAAACCTGCATTCTATACATTCCGACGTTGGTAGAGCCGGTTTCCGGATCCTTCGTGAAAACAAGCGGAAGGGTAATGAAAGGTCCGCCGTCTTCCGGCCATGTCTTTAGAACCGGGAGAATATCCAGCAGGGGCGGCTTGTCTATAATAACTTCTTTGCATTTACCGTTCTTCGCCGTTTTCGGCATATAATCGGCAAGTTTTTTTAGTTTTGAAAGGGATTTTATTTTTTCGAAGAAATTAGTCGGTATTTCAGGGTCTATTATTTCGGAAATTCTTTTTCCGACGTCGTCGAGGCTATCGACCTCGAAAGCCTTCAATATACGCTTATTTGAGCCGAACATATTTATTAAAACAGGAAAATTATAACCTTTTACGTTTTCGAATAAAAGTGCAGGGCCCTCTTTTTTTACCATCCTGTCGGCAATTTCCGCTATTTCCAAATTTCTGTCTACCGGAGCGTCTACTCTGTGCAAATCGTTATTCTTTTCTAATATCCGGATAAATTCGTGCAGGTCTTTATAAGGCATGTTTATTTTTTATATAATATAAATATAATATTAAATTATAGACCCTATTATTATATCAAAATTTATAAAAAAATAAAAGAAAAAGGCTTCATATTTCGGCTTTTTTTATCCTATAACCTTCTTTTTTAAGCGTATATCCGGTATTGTCGAAATATTCCAGGAGCGGTATAGCATATTTTCTCGATACGCATGCAATTTCTTTCATGTCTTTAGGTTCGAGCCTTTCTTCTTTTTCAAAAAAGCCGTCTAATTCAGATTTGATTACGTCGATCTGCGCTTTCAGGTAATAGATATCGTTCTTGACTTTGACGAGCTTTCCCTGCTTAACCATAAGAGCGGTTATATAATTCAATATCTTTTTATTCGCTTTTATTTTAGTCTCTAATTCCGTGAAATCCGGAACACTGTTGCCGTTGGATTTCAATAAATGTTCTATTTTTTCGGCGATATTTATATATTCGGAAGGCATAACCGCTTCGGAAATTCTTCGCTCCGAACCTTTTGGAAGTATATTCCCTTCATAGTATGTTATTTCTTTTTTAAACAGTAAATCGTCTATGATTATATCGAAAAGCCCTCCCGCATAAGGTTTATTAAAATTTTGCTCAAAAATAACATATAATTTCTGCTTATTTAACCCTTTTTTAAAATCGAAACTTTCGTCTTTTGAATTTTCGTTTATTATTTTTAAAAGCAAAAACTTTCCCGCGTCGAAATCTTCTTTTAAAAAAATAAATTTATATTTATCGTCAGTTATTATCCTGCCGTCTTTTTTTAGTTCTTTTATAACGGCCGTAAAATCGGTATAATTAATATTCATTTTTTTATAAATTATTTCTGCTGCACTTCCTCCGCTTACAGTTATAAAGCCGTAAACGGCTTTTTTAATGTCGTCTGAAACCATTGCTTCGTAAAATACCTGTTTTGATTCTTCATATGCGTAATCGGGTAGAGGGTCTATTATAATGCCGCCGCCGACAGTCCTGCCTGCGCCTATATCTCTTATGATAAATTTTTCTCTAGCTATAGTCGATATTTTATTGTTTAATTTAAACAACGCATATGAATATTCGCCGGGCTTAATTCTTTTATCGGCATTAAAAATTATTATCTTGGAATTGACGGACGTCCCACCGGTCATAAATGACAATAAAATATGGCTTTTCATATCTTTTTTATTTTCAAAATCGTAAAAAACTTTTGCAAAAATAGAATTTGACACCGTCAGCCCGTCTTTTGACGATATTACGTCGCCTAATTTAACGCTTTCCTTTTTTATAGACGGAACATTAACGGATATTCTCATGGATTTGTGCGCAGTTTCTACCGGATTATTGTGTGATTCTATGCTTTTTATTCTCGCTGTCAGACCGGAAGGCATGAGCTGAACTTCATCGCCTGCGGAAAAGCTTCCGTATTTCAAAGTTCCCGCTAAAATAGTTCCGAAACCCTTTGATGAAATTATTCTGTCTATAGGCAGAAAAACTTTCGTAGGAATCGGTTTTAAATTAGACTCTAAAGAGTATTCTTTTACCGCTCTTTCTATTTCTTTTTTTAATACGGCTATGCCTTCGCCGGATTTAACCGAAATTTTAAATATATTTTCTGCGGACTTATCATAGCCGTATAACTTTAAAAAGTCCCTTACTTCAGATTCCCTCTTTAAAATAATTTCAGCGTCGGCAGTATCTATTTTTGTAATTACAGGTATAATTAAACCTACTCCGAGCAGTTTTAAGATGAGGAGATGCTCTTTGGTCTGAGCCATTACGCCGTCGTCTGCCGCAACTACCAGCAAAACGCCGTCCATTCCGGAAGAACCGGAAACCATAGTTTTTATGAATTTTGCATGACCTGGAACGTCCACTATCCCCACCGAAATACCTGAGGGGAAAAGCATATTTGCGTAACCAAGAACTATGCTGATTCCGCGCCTTTTTTCTTCTTCGAGCCTGTCCGTTTCTATGCCGGTCAGGGCTTTAATCAAGGAAGATTTTCCATGGTCTATATGTCCGGCCGTTCCCAATATAAAAGTATCCATTTATTAATTTTATCAAATTTTTTTTAAAAAAAAAGCTATCTAAATAGGAATTTTGGAGAAATAAATAGCCCGGCTCTTTTTACGGAACCGGGCCACCTTTAGGAGGAGTGATGGAAAGCTTACAGTTTGTCTTGGTTTTGAGAAAACTTTATTATATTTATTTATATATTTTTTATTTCTTATTACTCCGTGTATGCCAGATACAGCTTCATATTTCCCCTTCTTATGTAGAAAAGAAACTGTTTAGATTTCTCGGCTGTTCTGATATCTTTTAAATACTCGCCTATACTGTTAACCGTCCGATGGTTTATCGACTCTATAACGTCACCGGGCATTATACCCATTCTTTGTCCCGCACCGCCCGGTATAACTTTCGATACTATAACTCCGTGGCGGACGTTTTGTATTCCGTAGCTCTGCATATTTTGAGGAGTAAGCGGCACTACGATAATACCAAGCTTCTTGGCCGAAACTTTCTGGGTTTTTTCGTTAAAAGAATTTTTAGGGCTTTTCCAGTTTCCGACGGTTATATTAAGTATTTCTTTTTTACCGTGCCTGATAATTTCCATAGGAACGGTTGTTCCGGGTTTAGTGTTTCCGACGAGCCACGGAAGCTGGGACATCTCCCTTACTTCTTTTCCGTTAAATTTAATTATTACGTCGCCGCTTCTTAAACCGGCTTTTGCTGCAGGACCGCCGGGAAGAACCGAAGATACTAATGCTCCGCGTGAAGTTTCGAGATTAAACGCTTTTTTAAGGGCGGGCGATATTTTTTGAATTTCGATTCCGAGCCATCCTCTAGTAATTTTGCCTGTTTCAAGCTCCGGAAGGACCTCTTTTACCACGTTTACCGGTATAGAAAATCCTATCCCCTGGGCTCCTTTTATGATAGCGGTATTTATGCCTATAACCTGCCCTTTCATGTTGATTAGGGGTCCTCCGCTGTTTCCGGGATTGATCGCCGCATTCGTCTGTATAAAATCTTCGTAGGGACCGCCTATGGCTCTGCCTTTAGCGCTTATTATGCCGTTGGTAACCGTCCAGCCTAATCCGAAAGGATTGCCTATCGTCAGAACCCATTCTCCTATCTGCGACTTGCTGGAATCGCCTAGAACAGCCGCCGGAAGATTATTGCCGTCGTTTATCTTCAGAAGAGCTAGGTCAACCTGAGGGTCTTTGCCTATGACCGAAGCCTTGAAAGTCTTTCCGTTGGAAAGTTTTACGTATATTTTTGTCGCGCCTTTTATAACATGGTTATTGGTAATTATATATCCGTTTTTACTTATAATTACGCCGGAACCCAAGCTTTCTTCGGTGTAACTGCTCTGCGGAACGTTATTAAAAAAATTTTTGAAAAAGTTGCCGAAAGGATTCGGCTGGTTGCCGAAAGGGCTCTGATACATTTGGAACGGTCCGCCTTTTACTTTCTGGGTCGTCCTGATATTGACTACAAAAGGCTTGTCCTGCTTTATCAAGGCTATAAAATTGCTAGGACCGTTCTGCGCGGGCATAGCGGAATCTTTTGTAGTATATATTACGGGAGCGCTTCCGTCAGCCATAGATTTTTTAAACAAATGCAGGTTAGCCGTAATTATTACCCCGGCTATTATTCCTATAAGCACTGCGACTCCGGCGCCAATAATTTTTGAATCGGATTTTAAACCCATAATACGCAAACTCCTATTTTTCGATTATTTAATTACAATTTTTATATATGCAAGAACAATGCCAAAAAAATATAAATTTTCAGAATATAATATTTTTCAAGCGTTATACGACAATATTTAATATTTTATAAGATTTTATTCTCAAATATTTTATTATTCTTTGTCATTATGACATGAGCTTATTGTCATAATGACAAAGAATCTCTTGCAGAAAATGACGTTAAACGGGGCGGGCGTTCACTACTACAGCCTTTTCTATAATTACTCCGCCTGCCTCTTCTTTGTAATCCAAAACTATAGAATCTCCCGAAACAATGCCCCCCGAGAGTAAATCAATCGCTATTCTATCCTGTATGAAAGATTTTATTGCCCTTTTAAGCGGCCTGGCGCCGTAAACGGGGTCATATCCCTCCATCGCTATGAATTTGACCAGCGGCTCGGTATAATCCGCGTCTATTCCCTTTTCTTTAAGCGTATTCTTTAACTTGCCCAGCTGGATATTGACTATTTTCATAATGTCTTCTTCATTAAGCGCATGGAAAATAATTATATCGTCGAGCCTGTTAAGAAACTCAGGCCTGAAATGATTTTTTAAAAGATTCATAACGTTGTTTTTCATCTCTTCGTAATGGTGTCCACTGTAACTCTGTATTATATCGGAACCTATATTCGATGTCATAATGACAATTGTGTTTTTAAAATCGACCGTCCTTCCCTGCCCGTCGGTTAATCTTCCGTCGTCGAGAAGCTGGAGTAAAACGTTAAATACGTCCTGGTGGGCTTTTTCGACTTCATCGAATAAAACTACGCTGTATGGACGCCTTCTTACCGCTTCGGTAAGCTGCCCCCCTTCTTCGTATCCGACATAACCCGGAGGAGCGCCGATGAGCCTCGATACGGTATGTTTTTCCATATATTCGGACATATCTATTCTTACTATGCTGTTTTCGTCGTCGAACAAAAACTCCGCAAGAGCCTTTGCCAGTTCAGTCTTTCCAACGCCGGTAGGCCCGAGAAACATAAAAGACCCTACAGGTTTATTAACATCCGATAATCCGGCTCTGGAACGCCTTACGGTATTAGCGACGCTGTTTATCGCCTCGTCTTGTGATATTACGCGGTTATGCAGATGTTCTTCTATCAGCAAAAGTTTTTCTTTTTCCCCTTCCATAAGTTTTGCGACCGGAATTCCTGTCCATTTTGCTACGACCTTTGAGATATCGTCGGCATCGACTTCTTCTTTTAAGAAACTTCCCTTTTCCTGCATTTCCAAGACGGATTTATTTAAGTCTTCCAGTTTTTTTTCTAATTCGTTCAGTTTTCCGTATCTTATCTCGGCAACCTTATCGTATTTGCCTTCCCTTTCGTATTTTTGCTCTTCAAACCTCAAAGAATCTATATCTTTTTTAATTTCTCCTATCTTTTGTATGTGTTCTTTCTCGTTCTGCCATTTAGCTTTCTTTTGGTTGAAATCTTCTTCCAGATTTGCCAGTTCTTCGTCGAGCTCCTTAAGCCTCTTCTTAGATTCCGCGTCTTTTTCCTTCTTTAATGCCTCCTGCTCTATCTTGATTTTTATTATATTCCTCTGAACCTCGTCGAGGGCGGTCGGCATAGAATCTATTTCTATCCTTAGTTTTGCGGATGCTTCATCCATAAGGTCTATCGCTTTATCGGGCAGGAACCTGTCCGTAATATACCTGTGCGAAAGCGTAGCCGCAGCAATAATTGCGGAGTCTTTTATCCTTATTCCGTGGTAAGCTTCGTAGCGTTCTTTAAGACCTCTCAATATGGAAATAGTATCCTCTACGGAAGGCTCATCGACGAATACCGGCTGAAACCTTCTCTCCAAGGCGGCGTCTTTTTCTATATATTTCCTGTATTCGTCCAAAGTTGTCGCGCCTATTGCTCTCAATTCGCCTCTTGCCAGAGCAGGTTTTAAAAGATTAGAAGCGTCCATAGCCCCTTCGGATTTTCCCGCGCCGACCAGGTTATGAAGCTCGTCTATAAATATTATTATTTTTCCTTCCGAGGATTTTATTTCTTTTACGACGGCTTTAAGCCTGTCCTCGAATTCTCCCCTGTATTTTGCTCCGGCTATAAGAGCTCCCAGATCCAGCGAAAGAACCGTTTTATTTTTTAAAATTTCAGGGACGTCGCCGTCGGCGACTCTTTTTGCCAATCCTTCTACTATGGCGGTTTTACCGACGCCAGGGTCTCCTATCAAAACAGGATTATTCTTCGTCCGCCTCGATAAGACTTCCATAAGCCTTCTGATTTCGGAATCCCTTCCTATAACAGGGTCTATTTTCCCAGACT
>JAJZYC010000033.1 GCA_021806125.1 bacterium | reverse complement strand
TTAAAATAGTTATTTTTTATATATGTTAATTCGTCTTTTTTAGATTTAAGCCTGCCTTCTATTTTCAACAATCTGATTTCGTTTAATATTTTGCCGCATAAAGGCCCTTCGCATATACCCATAGACTTAATATCGTGCCCGTTTAAATAAGGTTTTATAAATATTATTTTATCTAAATATCTTGCTATAATTCTTCTGAAACTAAAATCCGCTTTATCTCCGCCGCAGTCTTCTAACAAATAAAATAAAATGCTTTTTGCGTCTATTTTATTAAGTTTATCATATATTTCAGCATTGTTTGCCTTTAAATTATTTATTTTCTTCATATCCGAATATATAGTTTTAAGCGTTTTTTCGATTTTCCTGCCCATATTTAACCTTTCGACGGCTTTGTTTAATTCGCCGCCGTCCAAACCGTAAAAAATTTCCGCCGTATAAAACGTATTTGCGTCTAAACCTTTGCAAACCTTCCTTAATTTGTTTACTTTATCCTGTTCGTTAAAATATGCGGAAATTTTTTTAAAAACTATTTTATTTTTTTTTCCGAACTTCAATTTGCCGTAAATCGAACTAAGAATATTTAATTTATCTAACCTTTCAAAGTATATCTCCGGCTTTTTTTCTTTCAGTATAAGATATAATTCGGCGGTTATTCTTTTGCCGGAAATACCGTCTAAAATATTTTTATCTAAAGCGGTTTTCATCAGTTTTAACGTGCCGCCGTCTATCCGAAAGCCGAGCCTTTTTTCGAATCTGACGGCTCTGAACATTCTCGTAGGGTCGTCTATAAAACTTAATGCATGCATTACCCTTATTTTTTTATTTAATATATCGCCTATTCCTGAAGAATAATCGTAGAACTTTAGAAAATCTTTGCTGTCGATTGAAAAAGCTACGGTATTTATAGTAAAGTCTCTTCTGCGGATATCGTCTTTAAGTCCCGCCGACGCGGTATTCACCTCCGGCAGCATGCCGGGTTTTTTATAGAACTCGGTCCTTAAAGAAGCGAGATCGAGCTTAAGGGGTATCCCGTTTACTAAGAATTCCAAGGAAGCCGTTCCGAACCTATTATGTATTTTTAAATAATTTAATTTAAAATTTAAATTCTTATTTTCTTTTATTAAGCAGGCAAGTTTTTCTGCAGAACCGCGGACGGCGATATCTAAATCGAGAAAGCGGGAATTAGATTCAAAAACTCTGGAAGACTTAAATTTGCTGGAGGTTGCGGGGTTAGATTTTAAAATATATATTATAATGTCTCTGGGAAAACCGCCTATCAAAAAGGCGCCTGAACCGGCATTCCCGGAAATAATGCCTATTTCTTTAAGTAAATCCAGCGCCGTTATTCCGTATCCGTATCCGTCTAAAATTTCGGCTGAAGCCCGTTCGATTGAATTTTTTTCAAATTCCGCCAAACCGGTCATATTTTTTCTTTTTCGTTCTTCGTTTTTAATTCTCTTTTTATCTTATAAACGGCATAAAAATGATATATTAAACCGATAAATATGCCTATTATCGCGGAAGAAAAAACTATAACGGATATAGGAAGGTCGATTGACCGGAATCCTAAAAATTTTACGCTGACAAGCTGAGGATTTTCTGCCGTGAAGATTAAAACTGCGGCTATAAAAACTACCAAAAGAACGAGGTTTATATATTTAACCATTTATATGCGCCTCTAAAGTATTATATTTTTAAAATCGCCGGATAGTTTATTGTATGTATCATCTAGTATTTCCGAGACGACTCTAAGTTCCGAACAAACGGTATAAAAACTAACGTCGCCTTCCCACCTCGGTATTATATGAAAATGCAAATGCTTTTCGATGCCGGCTCCGGCCGCTTTCCCAAGATTCAGTCCGACATTTATAGCGTCGCACCTGTAAACTTTTTTTAAAATATCGCAGCTTAAAGACAGGAGCTTCATTATTTCGGCTCCAGTTTCATAAGAAAGCCCGTTTAGCTCTCTAACGTGGACGTATGGTATAACTAAAAGATGCCCGCAGTTATAGGGAAAAGTATTTAATTTTACGTATGAATATTTTCCTTTAAAAAGAACGTATTTGTCTTCGTAGCATTTACTGTCGTCGCAAAAGACGCACTCTTCTTTAGATTTATCTTTTACTAAATAGTCCATACGCCACGGTGCATAAATAATTTCCATACGGCATCTTTTAAATTAAATTTTTTTAAAAATCTAATCGCATATTGTTGTCAGAAACAAGCCCGCCGACTTTAAAAAAAGAAGTCCCTCCAATATTATTTACAAAAGACTTAACCGCTCTTTTTATAAAGGATTGAAATAAATTGGAGCGTTTTTTGACGGGATATATTAAAGTGGCTTTACCCTTGATTCCGGCTAATTTTTGAGCCAGTTTAACCGCATCCTGAAAATCGCCGAGTTTATCTACGAGGCGGTATTTCAGCGCCTGCTGCCCCGAATATACCATACCGTTTGCAAGCTTTTTAACATAAGAAACTTTGAGATTCCTGCCTTTGGCAACGGCATCCACAAACTGTCCGTAAACGTTCATTACGACGCCCTGCATTTTTTTTCTTTGCATAGGTGTCATTTTTTTAAACGGTGTTCCTATGTCTTTATAAGGTCCGCTAACTATATAGTTATAAGACACCCCGACTTTTTTCATAAGTTTATATACGTTGGGCATCTCCATTATTACTCCGATAGAACCGGTCAGAGTTCCCGGCTCCGCTACTATTTTGTCTGCCGCGGAAGATATGTAATACGCGCCGGATGCCGCCACTGAATCCATAGACACCACTATTTTCTTATGCTTCCTGAATTTCATCAGCTGTTCGTATATAGCCTGAGAAGGGGCAACCTCTCCGCCTGGCGAATTTACCCTGATTACTATCGCCTTGACGTTGCCGTCCCGCTTATAGTGGTTTAAAAGCCTCACGAAACCGGAAGAACTCGTTATCGCGCCGTTAAGATTTATTATGCCTACGGCATAAGGGGATGAGCCTCTGACGACGCTATAGTTTGACTTCGACTGAAATTTAAATAGTATCAGGTATATGAAAATACCGAATATTCCTATAAATACTATTAAAAAAAGCAGCCCGCTTAAAAAAGGGTGCTTATTCATGCTCATAATTTATTCTGGTCAACGTTAATAACGGACAGCCCTATTTTTTGTTCATTGCCGTCAAGCATTATTATTTCCGCATTTATTTGCGACCCTGCGGATATGTTGTTTTCTTTTATAAAATTTTCCGGAATTTTTGAATTGTGAATCAGCCCTTCTATTCCTTCTTCAAGCTGAACGAATATTCCGAATTCCGTTATGTTGGATACCGTCCCTGTTACAACCGAACCTGCCGAATATTTTTCTTTAATATGCGACCACGGACTCTCGGTAAGCTGTTTTATTCCAAGATATATTCTCTGCTTTTCCTCGTCTATGCTTAATACAACCGCCCTGATTTTCTCTCCCATTTTAAATAACTCGTTCGGGTGTTTCGTTCTTTTCGTCCAGGAAAAATCGTTTTGTTTGATATAGCCTTCCAGATTTTCCTCTAATTCCACCGAAACTCCGAATTCATATATATTTTTGACCGCGCCTTCAACGACTTTGCCCACGGGATATTTATCTTTTAATAAATTCCAGGGACTTTCCGTAAGCCTTTTAAGGCTGAGCGATAATTTTCGGGCTTCCGGCTCTATGCTTAATATCGATGCCTTTACTTTCTGTCCCTTGGTCAAAAACGTTTTAAGGTCGATCTGCTTTTTTTCCCATGTCATTTCAGACAAGTGAATAAGCCCTTCTACATCGTCGTCGAGTTCGACGAATGCGCCGTAATCCGTAATATTTATAATGACGCCTTCAATTATGTCCCCCGGTTTGTGCCTGTCGGCTATATTCTGCCACGGGTCGTCGAAAAGCTGTTTATATCCTAACGAAACCCTGTGTTTTTCTTCATCGTATTTAATAACTTTAACGTTTATTTTCTGTCCGAGGTTTAATATTTCCGAAGGGTGCGATATTCTTTTCCATGATATATCCGTGATATAAATAAGTCCGTCCATGCCGCCTAAATCTACAAAAACCCCGTAATCGGTAATATTTTTAACTATTCCTTCAAGCACGTCGCCTTCTTTTATATCGGTTAAAACATTTTCCTTTAATTTCTTTATTTCGTCTTCTATGACTTTTCTTCTGGATACTATTACGTTGCAGTTTCTTTTATCTACACTTATAACTTTGAGGTCTAAAGTCTTCCCCAGAAACGCGTCGAAATCCTTAGTCAGTTTAACGTCTATTTGGGAACCCGGCAGAAACGCAGTAACCCCGTTCAAATCGACTATCAATCCGCCTTTTGTCTTTGCCGCGACGGTGCCTTTTATCAGTTCGTTGCCGTTGCATACCCTTTCTATATCGTCAAGCGCATAAACGTTTTTCGCTTTTTCTCGGGAGCATATTAAATATCCTAGTTTATCATCGTAACTCCCAACAAAAACTTCTATAGAACCGCCTACCTCAATAGAAGTAATATCGACTGTACCCCCCGAAGATATTTCTTTTATGGTAATGATGCCGTCGGACTTGTCTCCTACATCGACGTAAACATAGTCATTGTCGATATTTAAAATTTTTCCCTGCCTCACGAGCCCTTTGCTGTTCATGCTTTCATAGGAACCTAGCAGAATCTCGAATTCGGTGGGATTGCCGTCGCCCGCGTTAACGGATTTGAATTGATTAAAACTTTTTTTTGCCATAAATATATTACTACCTCCTAAATTTAATAAAACTAATCTACCACATTTAAACAAATTAAGCAAATCTTTTTAATCCGGCTTCGTCTATATCGCGGACTTTCTTTAAAACCCGTTCTATTATCCAGTCCGGAGTGGATGCTCCAGCCGTTATTCCTACGCTTTTAGCGTTTAAAAACCATTCGGGGTTAACTTCGCTTTCGGTTTCTATATGATATGTATTGGGCTGAATCTCTTTGCATATATTTTGCAGTTTATTGGTATTTGCGCTGTTGTAGCCACCTACGACTATCATAACGTCGACGTTCGAAGCTATAGCTTTAGACTCTTCCTGTTTTATCATAGTGGCATCGCAAATAGTATCAAAAACGACCGCCCCGCCTTTCGCTATTTTATTTATTTCGTCTATTACGAGTTTATAAAAATCAACATCCTGCGTGGTCTGCGAAATTAAAGCCAGCTTTTCGGATACCGGAACTTTTTCCAGGTCGGCAAGATTATTAATCACTAAAAACCTGTCCTTAGCCGCAAAACTTATAACGCTTTGAACCTCGGGATGGTTTTTATCCCCGACCATTATTATAAAGTAGCCTTTTAAAGCGGCTTCGTTTATATAATTCTGCGCTTTTTTCACGAAAGGACATGTGGCGTCTATTATTTTTACGCCTTTGGATTTAAGCGTTTCCATAACTTCCGCTTTAACGCCGTGTGAGCGTATCAGCAGGGTGTCGAAGCAGCCGCAATCGACGTCGTCTATCGGAAATACGCCTTTTTCCTCTAAAGATTTAACCACCTGCGGATTGTGTATTATGGGTCCCAGGGTATTTAATTTTTCTAACGGCCTGCATTTATCCGCCGCATCTAAAGCCATATTGACCGCCCTTTTAACGCCGAAACAAAAACCGGCGGAAGGGGCCACTATTATTTTCATTTAGAAATTCCTTTTTCTGGATTTTGACTTTTAACCCAACCGGTATCATTTCCGGGAATCGAAACTTAAATAAACTATCATTTTAATTTATCCTTCCTTTAAACCAACTGGCGTCATTCCAGCATATTCTTTGCCTGCGTTTATCAATGCATGCCATTGATGCAGGCAAAGGATGGCGGGAATCCAGAATCTATATAATAAAGTATCCTTATCGGTTTATCAATCCGGAAACGGTATCGAAAAATTCGGGGAAAGAAGTATTTATGCATCTTATGCCGCGCATTTCTATTTTTGCGTTTTTAAGGATAAGGCCCGCGATTATCATAGACATAGCTATCCTGTGGTCGCCGAAAGAATTTAAAACCGTTAAATTTCCCACGTTTTTTAAATCTGGGTCGCCGTTTATCTCAAATCCGTCTTCAAGCTCTTTTATATCGACACCTACAGCCTTTAAATTATAAACTATAGTCTTAATCCTGTCGCTTTCTTTGACCCTTAATTCCTTTGCCCCGGTAACGGTTGTTTTGCCTTCGGCAAAAGAAGCGATTACGGAAAAAATAGGAAATTCGTCTATCATGTCGGGAACCAGTTCTTGAGGAACGGTTATGCCTTTAAGAGCGGAATATTTTGCTTTTATGTCGCCGGTTTTTTCGGGAACTTCTCCCATAACGGCCAGATTAATGTCCGCCCCCATCATTTTAAGCGCCTTAAGCAGTCCTGTTCTCTTTTCGTTGACGAGAATATTTTTAATTCTTACTTCCGAACCTTTATTTAAAATGCCGAGCGCGATAAAAAAAGCGGCGCTGCTGAAATCTCCGGGGATATCAATATTAAAAGGCTGCAATTCGCCTCTGCCGCGCCCTTTAACTGTTATAATGCTGCCGCCGCTTTCCGGGGCATCGACGGTAACCGGATAGCCCTGCAGTCTTAATAAATTTTCGGTATGGTCTCTCGTTTCTTTTTTCTCGTATATAACCGTATCTCCTTCCGCAAAAAGAGCGGCCATAATAACGCATGATTTAACCTGCGCGCTTGGAACCGGAACTTCGTAAAAAATAGATTTTAAACCGCCTCCGGAAATTGCAAGCGGAGGATAAGCATTTTTACGGCGTCCCGTTATTTTAGCCCCCATAAGGCTTAAAGGCTCTATTATGCGCCGCATAGGACGCGAATTAAGGTATTTATCCCCCGACATTACTGAGAAAAAATCGTTTCCGGCGAGTATTCCCGCAAGAAGCCGGGTGAGGGTTCCGGAATTAGCCGTATTAATGACCGATTCGGGCTCTTTTAAGCCGTAAAGTCCGGCTCCTTCTATTACTAAATCTTTTGGCCGGCCGTTTAAATTTTGTTTTTTAATACCGATGCCGAGTTTCCTGAATGCCGCTACGGTAGCCAGATTGTCTCTGGATAAAGATAAATTGGATGCATAAGATTTGCCGGCGGCTAAACTTCCCAGCATAACAGCTCTGTGAGAGATAGATTTATCGCCGGGAACTTCTATCGCCGCGCTGAATTCTTTTGAAAGCCCTTTAACTAAAACTTTATCCTGTTTAAATTCCAATAAATCTTTCGTCAAATCCCTGCCTCTTTTCTCTCTCCGCAAATTTTCTTAAGATAAGAGTTTAAGCTTTCTTTATCTCCCGTTTCTATAAAGCCTTTAATTATATTTGCGGACGCAATAAAATTTTCTAAGGAAACGGTAACGTTTGCCCCGTTCATAAGAAATACGTCCGTCCATAATTCCGCGGAAGAAGAAGCGATTCTCGTAGAATCTTTAAAGCCGTTTCCTATAAAACCGGCAAACCCCGCGGCCGCTCCGGCATTTTCATTTTTACCTTTACCGGAAATATAAGACAGCGTAGTATCGGACAGCAGAAAAGCTATAAGATGAGGAAGGTGGCTCGTATATGCGGTTATATCGTCATGCGTTTCGGCGGTAGAAAAAATAACGTCCATATTTAAAGATTTCCAAAATTCTGCGGTTTTCCGTATTTTTGCCGTTCTCCGTTCATCGTTTGAATCGGCGTTTTCTTTGATAACGATACATTTCTTTCCCTCGAAAAGAGAAAAATCCGCATTTTCCGGTCCGGTTTTATCGGAGCCGCACATCGGATGCGAGCCTACGAAATTGCTTATATTATTTGCTTCGGCATTATAAGTAATGCCCTTTTTAACGCTTCCGATATCCGTTACTAAAGGCGCGTTAAGAAAAAAATCACGATGTTTTTCAAAAAAAGAAACTATAGCCGCAGGAGGAATACACATTATTATCAGGCAATCCCCGCCTGCGCATCCGGCTTTTTCTATATTTGCGGCGCCGTTTATTATATCTTTAGAAAGACAGTAATCGATATTTTTTTTAACGGAGTCGTATCCCCTGATATTCGTTTCGGGAAATTTTTTTCTAACGGCTCCCGCAATAGACGCCCCCATAAAACCGAGCCCTATTATTGTAATCTCTTTAAACATAATCGTTAATGTTATATATTCCTGCCGACCGCCTTTGCGACCGCTCTTGCTTTATTGATTAAGTCGTCAAAAGTATCGTATTTCAAAGACTGCGCTCCGTCTGAAAACGCTTTTTCCGGCACCGGATGGACTTCTATCATAAGCCCGTCTGCCCCTACCGCAACGGCGGCAAGAGAAAGCGGTTCGACGTAATACCATACGCCCGCCGCATGGGAAGGATCGACGATGACGGGAAGATGAGAGAGTCTCTTAAGGACGGGAACCGCGCTTAAATCGAGGGTATTTCTGGTAGAGGTTTCGTAAGTCCTGATTCCCCTTTCGCATAATATTACCTGTTCGTTGCCGTTTGACATAATATATTCGGCTGACATCAAAAATTCCTGAATGGTGGAACATAAGCCTCTTTTCAGTATTACGGGCTTGTTTACTTTGCCGACCTCCTGAAGAAGCCTGAAATTCTGCATATTTCTTGCGCCTATCTGTATAATATCGGCATATGAACATATAAGGTCTAAATCTCTCGGGTCCATCACTTCCGTTGCTACTAAAAGTCCCGTCTTTTTTCTTGCTTCGCTCAAATATTTAAGCCCTTCTTCTCCGAGTCCTTGAAACGTGTAAGGGCTGGTTCTGGGTTTAAACGCGCCTCCTCTTAATACTTTTGCGCCGGTTTTTTTAATGTTTTCCGCAATTTCGGTAAGATTTTCAAGGTTTTCCACGGCGCATGGACCCGCTATGACGGCTATATCGTTTCCGCCTATTTCTATATCTCCGATTTTAAAGACGCTCCTTTCCTTTCCAAGCTCTTTTGAAGCAAGCTTATACGGTTTTGATATTCTAATAGCTTTATCCACTCCGGCAAGCGCCTCGGCCTCTTCAAAAAAAGCCTTAACGGCGTCTTCGTGCCCAATACAGCCGATTATCGTAACGTCGGCTCCTTCCGAAATGTGGGGCTTTAATCCAGCCTGCTCTATTTTGCCGAGTATATGATTAATTTCATCCTTTGTAGCTCCTTTTTTTAATACTAAAATCATCTATTTCCTCCTTCTCGAACTAATTTTTATCTACCATTAATTTTAAAATATGCTTAGCCAAATTTTCTTTTATTTCATTATGCCTTGGTACCGGTTGGACTACTTTTGTGTTTATATCATGCAACTTCCATTTCGGCAATTTTTCTTATATAAGGAACGGCATTTGATATTATATCATTGTAGATATCCTTAAGATTTTCCTTTAATTCGTCGAGAGATTCTCCCTGCGTCATATAATCCGGGTAATCATATAAATAGCCCAACCAAAAATTTTCATCCTGCCAATAGACAAACTTTATTTTATTCATTTCAATAACCTCCGATAACTTAATATTTTATCTTATATTGAAATAATTGTAAAATTCAAATCAACTTTTTCAGTGCTTTAACCAGCTTAACATTTTCTTTATGGGTGCCTACGGTAATTCTTACCATATCGGCGTAGCCGAATCTGTCCATCGGCCTTACTATAACGCCGAAATCCAAAAACCGTTCGGCCGTTTCGGCGGCTTTTCGCCCTTTTAATTTTACCAGTATAAAATTTGCCCCGGTTTCAACGAATTCTAAACCTGCTTTTTTAAAACAGCCGTAAAGATAATTTTTCTCGGTTTCATTCGTCGTTATAACTTTTTCGAGATATTCTTTATCCTTTAATGCCGCCGCGGCGGCGGTTAAAGAAAGCGAATTGACGTTAAAAGGTTCGCGTACCCTATCCATTAATGAAATTAAATCTTTATGCCCTATTCCGTAACCCGCCCTGAGCCCGGCAAGCCCGTAAACCTTGGAAAACGTCCGCAAAACAAGAACGTTTGGATAATCTTCTATATTTATTTCTTCAACTAACGATTTGCCTATATATTCGATATAAGCTTCATCGACTATAATTAGCACGTTATCTTTTACTTTTTTAATGAAATCTATGATTTTATGGTTAGGAAAAAACGTGCCTGTAGGGTTATTCGGGTTGGATATAAAAACTATTTTTGTTTTGCCGTCTATTAATTTATACATATCGTCTAAATCGAGGGCATAATCTTTGAGCCTGCTTATTTTTAATTTTAAACCGAGCTGTTCGCCGGCAAGATAATACGCAACGAAAGAAGGGAACGGGGACATTATGTTTTCATCTTTTTCGCAAAACGTTCTGACGGCAATATCTATCAATTCGTTGGAGCCGTTTCCCAGTATAAAATTTTCGGCCGTAAACCTTTGGGCGCCGAAAAAATTAACTAATTCCTGCTTTAAATAAAAACCGGAGCCGTCGGGATATCTGTTTAGATTTTTAAGGCTTGCCTTAATCGCTTTTAAGGCTAAAGGCGAAGGGCCGAGCGGATTTTCGTTCGACGCCAGTTTAACGATATTCTTAATCCCTTTTTCCCTTTCTACTTCTTCTATGGGTTTGCCCGGAATATAAGGATTTATTTTATAAATATAATCGGGCGCTTTTACGTTAAAAGATTTCATAAATAAGTCCGTCCTTATTCTGTTTATTTATGCGAACCGGTAAATTTAATTACGGCGGCAGGTTTCTTAACGGAATAATCTTTAGGCTTGGCCGTTTTTTTAATGTCCTCAAGCGTATTCTGGATTACAGACCTTTCATAGATTTTAACCCATGCGCAATCCATATTTTCGTCGATTTCGCATTTATAATTTTTCATGCCTCCGCAGGGACCGTTCAATAAGCCTTTCGGGCAAAGCGTTACGGGGCAGATTCCGCCGGTTTCGTTTAAAACGCAGTTTCCGCATAAAGAACACATTTCTTTTAGCGAAGAAAGGTTTTCTATATTGCCGAGAAACATCGTGTCGACGCCCGAAACTACTTTTATATTATCGGGAAGTGCCAATACCGCGGACTGTACGCCGCTGCCGCACGACAAAACAAGAACGGTCTGCGATTTCGACAAACCCTCTTTGTTATCCCTTGCCGCTTTTCTGACTTTTTGCAGATGGCACATAGCGTCAATTACATATGTTCCTTCTACGGCAATATTTCTGCCGGTTAAAATATTCTTCATAGCCTCTACTTCCTTTGGGCCTCCCGTTCTGGAAGTATCGGAGCAGATGCCGCACCCGAATATAAAAACCGAGCCTCTGATTTTTTTAATTATGTCGTCTAATTCTTTTTGTTTGGATACTATCATATTATTTTTGCAACCGTCCCATCGCCGATTTAACCGTATTCTCCATTAAAACGGCCACGGTCAAAGGACCGACGCCGCCCGGCACCGGCGTTATTTTTGAAACTTTATTTATAACTTTATCAAAATTTACGTCTCCGCAAATTTTTCCGCCGATATTAGCAATGCCTACGTCTATTACGACCGCCCCGTCTTTAACGTAACCGTCGTCTATCAAATGCGCCTTGCCTGTCGCCGATATTAAAACGTCAGCTTTCGAGGCGATAGATTTTACGTCTTTCGTAAAAATATTTAAAGACGAAACGGTGGCGAACCTGTTCATAAGCATAACCGCAAGAGGTTTTCCCACGATGTTGCTCTGCCCTATTATAACGCAGTTTTTACCCTTAACCAGAATATCGTAATAATCCAGCA
>JAJZYC010000032.1 GCA_021806125.1 bacterium | reverse complement strand
ACAATCCGTTTTTTAAAGGCGCTATTTCCTTAAGCAGTGCCAGCGGCGGGGTTTCGTTGGTTCTTTTAATAAATTCGTGCGAAAAGCCCCTAGATATTTCGACCCTCTCCTCTGCATTATATTTCTTATATATAAACATTATAGCCTCGGCCCCGAACGTAAATTCGAACCCTATATTTACGAAATGCAATATTTCTTCTATCGATTTTTTTTGATAGGTAAAATCTAAAAGTTCCTTTATAAATTTGTAGCCCAAATCTTCGCATTTTATATACTCTTCCATAAGCGATTCCCCCATTTATTTAATACTTGCCGTCGATTGTTAAAATTATTTATTTTTATTCCGGAACGGGAAAGTTAATTTTATATAAACTATTTAAAAAGCGTATAAACGAGTTAATTTGAGGAATTAAGAATTTAAATCCGTAATTGTTGTTTATGATGAAATCGGATTTTTTAATTTTTTCTTTTTCGCTTAATTGATTTTTATTTCTTCTGATAAAATCTTCAAAATCGAATTTATTATACGTTCTTTTAATTCTTCTCGAAAAATCGCAGGCAACAAGGATGGTTTTATCTAAGTTAAGATAGTATCCAGATTCTATGATAACCGCTCCTTCAATTATCGCGGCGGGTTTCCGGCTAATTTTAATTATACGGTCTATGTCCGCTCTCAAAGCCGGATAGATTATGTCTTCTAAAACTTTTTTTTTTGAAGCGTCGGAAAAAATTATACCGGCAAGAATCTTGCGGTCTATCTCATAATCACTATTTAAAATGTTTTTTCCGAAAAAATCAACTATTTTTTTATATTCGGCTCTATTTTTTTTTATAATTCTATTCGCTTCTTCATCAAGATTCAAGGTTAAAAAATCGTAATTTTTAAATAGATTAAGGGCCGCGGTTTTTCCCGAACCTATAGAACCGGTTAATCCTATTTTTATCATTTTATAAAACACCTCCGATTCATAAAAGCGCTATGAAAGAAACCTGCCTTCTAAGGTCTTTATCTCGCCTGTAACTAAAAAAACCGGCATCTTCAAAATTGCATATATTTAAATCGTAAATATTTTTATCGCTAAATCCGTTTAAAATCAATTCATTTTTTATGAATCCTTTCAGGTCGAAAAAAAATTTATTTTTGTTTGCGGTTTTTTGAAAAAATTTTCGGTTTAAATTATCTTTTGCTAAAAATAAATTCAAAAAATCCTCTTCGACTTCATAGCATTTCCGGCATATAGACGGCCCTATCATGATTAAGATGTCTCTAACGTCCGCATTGAATTTATCCGTTAAAATATTTTTTGCGTTTTTTATTATTCCGCCGTAAGCGCCTTTCCAGCCGCAATGGACGGCTCCTATAATGCGGCCCCTATTATTAAGGCCGGCAAAAAGCACTGGCACGCAATCCGCCGTTCTTATACACAGCGCTATGCCGCTTTCCCCGGTAAAAACTCCGTCTGCATTGTTTTTATCAAAAACATTGCGGTTATATTTTGCCGTTTCTATAAACTTTTCATCTAAAACGGCTATATGGGTACCATGGCTCTGTTCGACTTCGTACGAATAATAACCCGTTTTGTTTGGTCCTGCCGGGATAACATTTAAAAGTTCTTTTCTCGCCGTTAAATTGAGGGGATTAAAATCGAGCGAGCCGTCCATAAAGCCGTAAACGATACCGGCATTTTTAACGCTAAGATTCTTTAAACCGCCGCAAAGGTAAATCATGAGAAAGCGTCCGGAACATCCGAACCGAAAGCCCACAGCATATCATCCGGAACTTTCGCTTTTAAAATTATTTTTTCTCTTGTTTCCGGATGAGGAAATTCAAGCATATATGCGTGCAGCATCTGTCTTTTAACAAAATTTAAACTTTTATATTTGCCTTCGATATCTTTTCTTTTGTAAAGTTTATCTCCTACAATCGGATATCCTTTTTCAAAAAGAGAAACTCTGATTTGGTGCGTTCTTCCCGTTTCCGGCATTACTTTAAGAAGGGTAGCTGCGCCTCTTATAGATTTTACGTTTTCAAAACGGGTAACGCAATGTTTCCCGCCTTCTTTTTGTGCCATTTCCATTTTAATCCTGCTCTTAGCGTCCCTCTTTATAAACCCCTCGATGCATCCGCTTTTTTGCGGAATAATACCGTAAGTTACTGCAAAATAAGACTTTTTAATTTCACGGTTTTTAAAACTCGATGCAAGAGCATTGTGCGAAAAATCGTTTTTTGCTATTAACATTATGCCGGACGTATCTTTGTCCAACCTGTGAACTATTCCGGGTCTTTCAACGCCGCCTATGCCGGATAAATCGGATATCTTTCCTATCAAAATATTTACTAAAGTATTGTCGTAATTTCCTTTTCCCGGATGAGCCGGAATCCCTGCCGGTTTGTTCACCGCCGCAAAATAATCGTCTTCGTAAATTATTTCGAGAGCGTGATCGAAAACCTGTATGTCCGATTTTATTATCTCCGGCTCTTTAAATGTTATTACACTGCCTTCTTTTATCGGGTAAGCTGATTTTTTTACGACAGAACCGTTAATTTCAACTGCGCCGCTTAATATCTGCTTCTTAATAAACGACCTTGTTTTGCCGGGAAATTTCATAGTCAAAAAAAGGTCTAATCTTATCTGTCTGCCGTTATGAACAAATGAAACTACTCCCATAAAACGCGTCCGGTCATCTCCTTCGGCATATCTAAGCCGAGCAGTTTAAGAATAGTAGGCGCAATGTCCGCCAGCCTGCCTGGTTTCAGCGTAGGAATTTCTTTATAATCGTTTGAAACAATGACGAACGGCACTGGATTAAGGGTATGGTTCGTCATAGGCTCGCCGTTGTCGTCGAGCATCGTTTCGGCATTCCCGTGGTCTGCCGTTATCGCGCATACACGGTCGAGTTTTAAAATTTCAGGCACTATCTCGCTTATAACGGAATTAACCGCCTGAACGGCTTTTATCGCGGCGGCATAGTTTCCGGTATGCCCTACCATATCGCAGTTTGCAAAATTGCAGACTATTAATTCGTATTTATCGGCTCTAATTCTTTCTATGAGAGCGTCTTTAATTTTAAACGCGCTCATTTCCGGTATCAAATCGTATGTTTTGAATTCTCTCGGCGAAGGTATCAGCAGCCTGTCCTCGTTTTTAAACGGCTCTTCCCTGCCGCAGTTAAAAAAATAGGTTACATGAGCGTATTTTTCCGTTTCGGCAATTCTGAACTGGTTAAAGCCGCAATCAGATATAACCTCCCCCAAAATATTGGAATAATTTTGAGGCTCTATAATATACTTGCTTTTAAATGAATCGTCGTATTTCGTCATAGTAACGAAATTACCGAAGGATTTAAAATTTTCTCTCGGGAAACGGCCAAAATCGTCGAGAATAAAGACCATCGTCAACTGTTTCGCCCTGTCTGCCCTGAAATTAAAAAACAGGACTCCGTCTTCTTCTTTTATCCTGCCGTCGTTTTCCGGGCCGTTATCTATAACGATAGCGGGCATAAATTCGTCCGTTATATTATTTTCGTAAAATTTTTTAATTGCGTTTAACGGGTCGTCGAATTTTTCTCCTTTTAATTGGGTAAGGAGATTAAAAGCGGTTTCGACTCTATCCCAGCGGGTATCTCTGTCCATTGCATAAAATCTTCCGCAAAGAGTCGAAATAAAGACCCTGTCCGATAAAGGTTTTATATGTTTCGTTAATTTTTCTATAAAGACCGGAGCACTTTGCGGAGGGGAATCCCTCCCGTCTAAAAAAGGATGAATGTAAATTTTTTTTACTCCGTTATTATAAAAAAAGTCTATTAAATACAACAAATGTTCAAGTTCCGAGTGTACCCCGCTTTCCGAAAGCAGTCCCATAAGGTGGACTGCCGAACCCCCTGCCTTGATTTTTTCTAAAAATTCTTGCAAGACTTTGTTATCTTTAAGTTTGTCTTCTTTTATAAGAATGTCTATTTTCGTCAAATCCTGCATTATAACCCTTCCTGCGCCTATATTGGAATGGCCGACCTCTGAATTTCCCATAGTGTTTTCCGGCAGGCCGACGTCTAATCCGTGAGCTTTTAAAGTAGTAAAGGGATGATTTTTAAATAGCGAATTTATGAACTCGGGTTTTGCATTAATTATTGCATTTCCTTCAATTTTCGAAGACATTCCAAAGCCGTCTAAAATAATTAAGACGGCGCTTTTAAATTTTTTCATATCATTTTTATTCGGAGATTAAAGGCGATATACTTTTGATTTCGTCCTTAGAGCCGGTTTCATAAAGAGTTCCGGATGTTTTTATATTAAAAGTATTCCAGAGATTACATGACGGGCATATCGAGGAATAATTATAGGAGACAAATCCGCAGTTAGAGCAGACGAAAGGCAGTTTAACGGGATATTTGCTTTTAAGCGCTTTCCTGAAATTTACGGACGCGTCGTTATATTTTCCCCTTTTAAAGTAACATTCCGCAAGCAGCAAATTCAGTGAATCATCTTTAAATACCGAGGGCGGAATTAAAGATAAATTCGAAAGGGCCTCGTCTATCATTTCTAATCTTATATATAATTTCCCCAGAAAAAACCTGTACTCCCATTTTTCGGGGTTATCGTATATAAGCTCCTGATAAAATCTGATTATATTTTCGGGGTGGTTTGTTTTTATAGATATATCTTCAATTTTTATAATTAAAGCAAGATTGCCGGTTTTCAGGAATGCTTTCTCCCATATCTCAAAAGCTTCGTTGATTTTTCCTTTTTTTATGAACGCGTCGCCAAGCGATATATAAGCCGGTACGAAATTTTTATTCTGGCTCAGCACTTGATTAAAACGTTTTGCCGACCTCTCGGTATCGTTTTCCGATTCTAAAAGATATTTTCCAAATTCGTATTTAAGCCCGAGCATAACCTGTTCTTCTTTTTTGTTGAACTCCTTGTCTTTCGACTGTGAAAGAAACAGTTTAGACATTCTGTAGGCATTCTTCCATTCTTCCTTTCTAATAAATATTTCTTTAAGCTGCGTTATGGCGTAAAGATTGTCGGGCGAATATTCAAGCGCCTTATTCAGATAAAAAATAGCTTTATCGTAATCTTTATTGAGCTTGTAAAGATTACCCGCTTCATTGAGCGCAGTTATATTTTCTTTTTCTATTTCTAAAACTTTATTGAGGGCATTTTCCGATTCTTTAATTTTTCCTTTATGTTTATATATCTTTGCAAGGAGCAGATAAGCGCTAATATTATTCGGGTAATTTATCAAATATTTCTTAATCAGGTCGATTGCTTTATCGTACTGCCCTTTAATGTATGCATCGAATGCCTTATTAACCGAGTTGTCCAGTTCCGTTTTTATATACTGCTTTCTTTTGTATATAAGATTTTTTATCTGATATATAGAATCTTTTAAAATATTTATAATTAATATAAGTGCAATGCCTATTAAAAACGCCGAAAATACGTAGATTATTAGATAGCTGTTAAGTATATGGTGCTGTCCGGGGGCGTAATGCAAAAGGACTCTTTGCGGATTAAGTGCGTAAAGATATTCGAAGAATGCTACTAGTATAAGTATCGCTATTATTATAGTAATTATATACATTGTGAGAATAATTTAAATTAAAATTAAGTTTTTTTATTATCGACAGAAGCTTCGACCGCCAATTCTTTTGCTTCCGGCCACAGCCCCTCGATATTATAGTACGACCTTAAATCATCATGGATTAAGTGTATTATCATACTGCCGTAATCTATAACAATCCATCTTGAACCGGGGGTATAAAAACCCTCATGCCCTATAGGCTTCTGTTTGAAAGATTTTAGCAGATTATCCGCTATAGTATTGAGCTGTCTGTCCGACGAACCCCCTGCTACAATTATAAAATCAGTTATTCCGGAGACTTTTCTGACGTCGAGGACTAAGATATTATGGGCCTTTTTCTCTAAAAGAAGGTCTATAACTGACCTGATATTTTTATTTGTTCTTTTAAGCGGTTTTCTGCCGCTTTTAAAAGTTTCGATGCCTGCACCGTCCTTAATATAACTTATTATTTATTATATAATTAATAACCTCGTTTGGCAATAAAAAGAGATTAGAAATATTATTTTTAAAATTATTTCTTATAGCGGTTGAAGAAATATCCAATCTTGTAATTTTCAAAAAATATATATATTTATTTTTGGGAGTAACTAATCTGTTTTGCGAATATTCTAACTTAATGCGTTCTTTTAAATTATCGGGTAAAAAACCCGTAAGCTTAACTAAATTTTTTGAATCCGATTTCATGCCCGACCTGTTAACTACTATAAAATTTATTTTATCGAAAATTTCGGCGCCGTTTTTCCAATTCTTTACGTCTGAATAGGCATCTACTCCCGCTATAAAATACAGTTCGTCCGACGGATATATTTTTTTAAGCTGAATAATCGTGTCATAGGAGTATGAAAGTCCGCCTCTTTTTATTTCTATATCCGACGCCTCGAATTTTTTGTTGTTTTTTATTGCTATATTGAGCATTTCCATTCTTTTTTCGGGGTCGATGCCGGGCATTTTTTTATTCGAAGTTATATTTGTAGGAATAAATATAACCTTATCTAAAAAATTCTGCGCAAGTTCTTCTGCGGCCCTTAAATGTCCGAAATGAACCGGATTAAACGTACCCCCGAAAATTCCTATTTTCATAGTTATCAGTTTAGCGCTTAAGTTCTTTTCTGATAGTTTCCGAATACTACAAATTTAGTCGTAGTAAGCTCTTTTGCACCCATAGGTCCGAATGCATGAATTTTTGAAGTAGATATGCCTATTTCGGCGCCTAGTCCCAGCTCAAAGCCGTCGTTAAATCTCGTGGAAGCGTTTATAAGCACGCAGGATGAATTTACTTTTTTTATGAACTCGAGGGCGCGGCTGTAGTTTTCGGTCAATATAGACTCGGTATGGTTTGAACCGTGCAATTTTATATGCTCTATTGCTTCGTCCATATTTTTAACGGCTTTAACCGAGAGGGTAAGGTTAAGATATTCGGCATCCCAGTCTGCATCGGTTGCGGGAGTTATAAAATTAAACTTATTTTTAAAAATATTCATAATTTCGCCGTCCACTCTCGTTTCTACACCGTTCTTTTTAAGTTCCGCAAGCATTTCCGGCATAAAATCCCCCATAATATCTGAGTGGACCATAAGAGTTTCTAAAGCATTGCACACGGAAGGCCTCTGAACTTTTGAATTGATTATTACGCCGACCGATTTATTTATATCGGCATATTTATCGACGTATATATGGCAGACGCCTTTATCGTGCTTTATTACCGGAATTTTGGAATTTTCCGTCACGAACGAAATAAGTCCTTCGCCGCCCCGCGGTATTATAAGGTCTATGTATTTTTTGAGCGATATCATTTCGGTAATTGCAGACCTGTCGGTATAAGGAACTATGGAAACGGCTTCCGGAGGAAGTCCGTTAATTTTTAAGCTTTCCGCAACTATCGAAGCAAGTATTTTATTAGAGTTTATAGCCTCCGAACCGCCCCTTAATATTACCGCATTCCCCGACAAAAGACAGAGTATAGACGCATCGATAGTAACGTTGGGTCTCGATTCGTAAATTATTCCTATTACGCCGAGCGGTATTCTCATCCTGCCTACCATAAGGCCGTTCGGCCTTACCGCGATATTTTCTATTTCGCCCACGGGGTCTTTAATCTTCATTACGTCGTCGATAGAATTGAGCATCGAAGAAAACGCTTTTTCGCTTATAAATAGCCTGTCGAGCATAGGCTTGCTTAAACCTGCCGCTTTTGCGCTTTCTATATCATTGGCATTTTCGGCTTCTATCCTCTTTTTATTTTTAATTAAAAGGTTCTTGAGTGTTCCGAGTATATTAAGTTTTATTGCGGGGCCGGCATTTGCTATACTGCTGCTTGCGCCGTAAGCCTTCTCCGCAATTTCTTCTATAGATGCGGTCTTACTCATATTGTCCATATCTGCTCCTTTTATCTCCCATTTTTTATACGTTTAAAGCCATTTTATCTTTATGGACTACTAAAGAGGAAATTTTATCTTTGCCGAATTTTATTTTTATTTCTTCGGCACTCAAACCTTTTATTTTTATAACATCGTCCGAATCGAGATTAGCGATGCCCTTAGAAAAAACGGTTCCGTTTTCGTCCAGTATATAAACTCCGTCGCCTTTTTTAAAATCGCCTTTTATTTTAATTACTCCTCCCGCAAGAAGGCTTTTATTTTGAAAAGTAATCGCTTCGATAGCGCCTTTATCGGCAACTATCTCTCCCGATTTTTCCATTCCGAATAAAAGCCAGTGTTTTTTTTTGTTTATTTTGTTACGAGGCGAAGAAACAATTAAGGTTCCGCATAATTTGCCTTCCGATAAAGAATTCAGACCTTTTTTGTCTTTACCCGAAGCGATGACGGTATCTATGCCCGCGCTGGCGGCGATAAAAGCGGCATAAAGTTTTGATTTCATGCCTCCGGTTCCGTGAATGCTTTTAGAACCGTCTTTAAAATTTTTAATGTAATTTTTAATGTCGTTTATGATTTTGACCGGTTTTGCATTTTTATAAATATTCGGATTTTTATCGAAAACCCCTTTTACGTTTGAAAGAATAATAAAAAGGTCTGCGCATACCAAGTTTAAAACGAGCGCGGACAGCTGGTCGTTGTCCGAAAATTTTATTTCTTCGTACGAAACGGTGTCGTTTTCGTTTATTATAGGAATTACTCCGTTATTAAGCAATTCATATATGGTATTGCGTGCATTTGTAAATCTCTTTCTGACGGAAACGTCTTCTTTTGTTAAAAGAACCTGCGCTGTTTTAAGACCGTACCGTTTAAAAAAGGAATCGTAATTTTTCATCAAAACGGGCTGTCCGCATGCGGCAAACGCCTGTTTTTGCGGAATGGAAAATCCGCCTGTTTCCGGGTTTATGCCTAACATATCTTTTCCGGCGGCGATAGCGCCGGATGAAACAAGTATTACTTCCTTTTTTTGAGCCTTAAGCGAATTAACGAAACCGCAGATATTTTTAAAAGACGTCGGAGAAAGTTTTCCTTCTTCGTTTAAAAGAACCTGCGTGCCTATTTTTATTACTATTCTTCTTTTAGAATCGAAATATTCTTTAAAATTATTCTGCTCTTTCACTTATATCTTAATAAGAATTTTATAATTATGTTGTAATTATACCGCAATATTTTTTTTATTTAAAATTAAATTTAATTCGTTTTTAAGTTCGTCTATTCCGGTGCCGTAAAATGCCGATATAAAGTATACCGAAATATTTTGCTCCGAAAAAAATTTCTTAGTATCTTTAATAATTTTATTTAATTTTTTGGCATCGGTTATGAGGTCTATTTTATTTATAGCCGCTATTCGTTCTTTTTTAAGAATATTTTCGTCGTATTCGGCTATTTCTTTAATTACCGATTCGTATGCAGTTTTAATATCTTTAAAAGTTCCTATTTCAATAAGATGCAAAAGTATATTAGACCTTTCTATATGGCTTAAAAATTTAAGACCGAGGCCGGCGCCTTCCGAAGCGCCTTCTATTATACCGGGGATATCGACTATAGTTAAGGTTTTAGCCGACTCGTCAGGATTATCGCCCATATAGACCCCAAGGTTAGGAGTTTTGGTCGTAAAAGGATACGGAGCTATTTTTGCGTGAGAACCGGTAAGTTTGGATATAAGAGTTGACTTGCCAGCATTTGGAAAGCCTACTAAACCTATGTCTCCTAAGCTTTTCAGGACAAGACGGACTTTTCTGGTTACGCCAGATATGCCTGGCTGAGCAAAACGCGGTCTTCTCTGCGTGGACGACTTAAAAAAAGTGTTGCCTTTCCCTCCAATACCGCCCCTCAATAGAACCGTTTCTTCGCCGTCTTTCGTAAGGTCTGCCATTACTTCTCCGGAATCAAAATCTACAACTGTCGTACCGGCCGGCACGGTTATAATAATATCTTTTCCGTCCCTGCCTTTCTTGTTGTTGCCCTGTCCGTTGCCGCCATTTTCGGCTATATATCTCGGCTTATATCTGAAATCGAGAAGGCTCGTTATATTATGCGAAGCTTTAAATATAACGTCGCCGCCTTTCCCTCCGTCGCCGCCGTCCGGTCCCCCCTTAGGTATGAATTTTTCCCGCCTAAAACTGACCGCTCCCCTCCCCCCTTTTCCGGAAGCTATAGTTATTACGGCATTATCGACAAATTTCATATTATAAATTTTAGTTAATTATACAAGATACAAGTTAGACGCAAACAGGCTGGCACCACTTTTGTTAAACGACGGCAAAAACCTGCGGCCTTCAAATCGGCATGAATATATTGAATATGATTATTTGATTATATGCGTGTTAAATAATAATTAAAGAGCGGGCTGTCCGGGGCGATAACCCCGCGGAATATTTTAGCGAAGCAAAGTTCGTTGAAGATAAAGTATATAACTAATTGTTATTCCGCAGGTATAATGCTTACGAATTTCCTGTTGTTTTTCCCGGCATGAAATTTAACGAAACCTTTTATTATTGAATAAAGGGTATAATCTTTGCCCTCTTTAACATATTTTCCCGGGTGGAAAGAAGAGCCGACCTGACGCACTATAATCTCGCCCGGTTTTACTAACTGCCCCCCGAATCTTTTTACCCCTCTCCTCTGACCCTGACTGTCTCTGCCGTTTCTAGAACTTCCCCCGGCTTTTTTATGCGCCATAATATCACCTGCTTCTTAATTTAATATTATTTTATTATCTTATAATTTATCAAGTAATGCCTGACAAAAGCAATTAAGCTATTCCGGTTATTCTGACTTCCGTAAAGTTCTGTCTGTGCCCTCTTTTTTTCCTTTCGTCTTTGCGGCGTTTCATTTTAAATACTACGATTTTTTTGGCTCTGCCGTTTCTGACCACCGTTCCGGTGACGCTTTTATCCTTTAATGCCTGTTTGTCCGTCAGCAAAACATCCCCGTTTTTAACGGCTACCGGCGTAAAAGTTATCTCTTCGCCCTTTTCCTTGCCTACGGTTTCTATTCTTAAAATATCGCCCTGCGAAACGACATATTGCTTTGATCCGGTATTAATTACGGCATAATTGTCTTTACTCATAACAAATCCTCTTTAGCTTAAAAAATTAAGAAAAATTAAGAAATATTTAAACTTGAATTATTAATTTTAATAGGTTTTAATAACTTTGTCAACCGTTTTTTTATCCGCGTTTTTTGCCGGCCGTAAATATCCTTTATAATGTAAATACTCAAGGTTCCTAAGGGAAACGCCTTTATTGCGGGCCATAAGGCTTAGGCCGTTTTTCCCGGCCGATTCGGCCGATTTATCGTTAAGCAGATAACCGGCTAACGCCTCATATAATTCCAAAGGGGAATCAATCTGTCTTCCGGCGGAATTCTTTTTAATCTCTTCCGCCGCTTCCGAAAAATTTTGAACGTATCTGCCGAAAATTACCGGTTTCCCAAAAACCAAAGGTTCGAGAAGATTATGTCCGCCGGCAGAAACCATACTGCCGCCGACGAAAGCGGCGCCGCATATGCCGTAAACCGTCAAAAGCTGTCCTATAATATCTATTAAAACTACGACGACTTTGCTTTCTGGCAAATTATGAATATTATTATCTTTAGAATAATAAATCGAAGAAAGCTTGTAAAGTTCTATTTCGGGCAAGTAGTTATTTAAAAGTTTGTAAACCTCGTCGAACCTTTCGGGATGGCGCGGCGCAACGAAGAGAAA
>JAJZYC010000031.1 GCA_021806125.1 bacterium | reverse complement strand
TATATTCTCCTATGCCGCATCCAATTATAAATTCGCGAACTATCTGTCCATACCTTATATGAAAAATATCGGCGAAGTAGTTATTTTATGCGCTTCCCTGTTCGGAGCTTCGATAGGCTTCTTATGGTTTAATTCTTATCCTGCATCCGTTTTTATGGGAGATACCGGTTCGATATCGCTTGGTGCTATTCTCGGATACGTGGCAATAGTTTCGCAGCAGGAAATACTGCTTGTTATAATAGGTTTCGTATTCGTACTCGAGGCGTTAAGCGTCATATTTCAGGTGGGTTCTTATAAACTTCGGAAAAAAAGAATATTTAAAATGGCGCCTATTCATCATCATTTTGAAATAGAAGGCGTGCCGGAGTCTAAGATAGTAATAAGGCTGTGGATTATTTCATTGATATTGACCATATTCGCTCTTTCTACGCTAAAACTGAGGATTTTTTAATGAGCACTTTAATTCTGGGTTACGGGAAAACGGGCAGGGCGCTTTACGATTATATAGCGGGCGCAAATGGTTGCCGCGGAAACGGGCAGACCTTGATATACGACGATATTGCCGAAGTCAACGGACTGCTTGGCGAAAACGTTTTGTTTTTTAATAAAACAAACGAGGAGATTTTATTCGGAAAATATTTTGAGAATATTAAGCGGTGCATAGTCAGCCCCGGAATAGAAAGAAGCCACAAAATTATTTTAATGTTGAAAAGCCGTAATATTCCAGTTTATAGCGAGATAGAATTTGCCTATAATGAATTAAAAAATAATCCGAAAATTATTGCCGTTACCGGAACTAACGGAAAAACTACAACGGCGACTCTCTGCAAAAGCGCGGTAGATAAAGCCGGTTTAAGCGAAAAGACGTTCGTGGGAGGCAATCTGGGAGTCCCCTTTATTTCCGGAATAAAGGATTATAGAGATTTTATTCTGGAAATATCGAGTTTCCAACTGGAGTGGGTTTATGACTTTAAACCCGATATCGCCGTACTGCTAAATGTCGAGGACGACCATTTAGACAGATACGAGAATTTCGACGAATACAGGCTTACAAAATATAAATTGTTTAAAAATCTTAAGTACAGCGATATAGCAGTACTGAATTACGATGACCGCAATTCGTCTATTTTAAAAGGCGTTACCGGTTCAAACGCCGTTTTGTACGGATTTGACGAAAACAAATGCGACGTTTACTATAAAGACGATGCCGTTAATTTAAGGCTTAAGGCTCTTTGCGGTTTTAACGCTTCTATATCTTTGAAAAACGTAAAAGATAAAAGAAAATTCGTTATAAGCGATATGATGGCGGCGGCATGCTCTTTAATGTTATACGGAATTTCTCCCGATATTATAGAAACGGCGTTCGAAGAATATAAACTTTTGAGACACAGAGTTGAATATATAGGGAATATCGAAAATATAGAATTTTACGACGATTCGAAGGCAACCAATCCGGCCGCGGTAATAAGCGCTCTTGAATCGTTAGGCGCCGGGAAGGACAGGAATATAGTTCTTATACTGGGTGGCAAAGACAAGGGGTTTAATTACGAATATATGATTCAGCCTATAAAGAACAGTGTAAGAGCATGTGTTTTGATGGGCGAAACAAAAGACATATTGCAGGATGTTTTACGGGGGCATATAGAACTGCTAAAGGCGGACGATATGAAAGACGCCGTTAAGAAGTCGTTCGATTTTTTAAAAAATAATACGGCGGCGGATGCCGCAGGGACGGTACTGCTTTCTCCCGCTTCCTCCAGTTTCGATATGTTCAGGGATTATAATGAAAGAGGAGATGTATTTAAAAAATGCTACCTGCAGTTAAAAGATAATTTCACGGATAAAATATGATTAATTACGGAAAGATTTTTATAAGAAAATACGATATAACATTATTTTTAACTGCTATACTGCTTATAGCGGCCGGACTTGTTATGGTCTATTCGACAAGCGCGATGATTTCCATAGTCCAATACGGCGACAGCTATCATTTTATTATAAGGCAGGGTATATACGTTGCCGTGTCCGGACTTTTTATATGGTATTTAATGCATAACGATTACCATATTTTAAAATCGTTTTATAAGATTATTTTGTTAGGAATAATAATTCTAATGTTTCTGGTATTTATCCCGCACATAGGCATAGACGCTGGAGGCTCCAGAAGATGGGTCAATTTCAGGATTTTCAGCATACAGCCCTCCGAATTTTTGAAGATTTTTTTTATAGTATATCTGGCTAATTTTTTAGAAAAAAGAAAGGATATACTGGATAATAACCCTTATTCGCTTATGTTCATAAGCCCTTTTATATTTATGGGTTTTTTAGATATTTTACTTTTAAAAGAGCCCGATTTCGGGACTAGCTTCATTCTATTCGTCATAACGTTCATAATGTTGTTTGCAGGAGGAGTAACCCTTATTTATCTTATTATTACGGCCGCTTTAGGCAGTGTTGCGGCATATTTTCTGATTTTTACCGTGGCGTACAGAAGAGACAGGATACTCGCCTTTCTTCACCCGTTTCACGATAAGTCCGGTATAGGTTTTCAAATAATACAGTCTTTATATGCATTCGCAAGAGGCGGTTTTTTCGGGATGGGTTTGGGCAACGGAAAAGAAAAATTGTTTTTCCTGCCGACCCCTTATTCGGATTTTATATTTTCTACCGTAGGAGAAGAGCTTGGATTTATAGGAGTGTTTATATTTATAATTCTTTATCTTGTGATGGCGTACAGGGGGTTAAAAATTGCGATACATGCGCCGGATCTTTTTGGAACTTATCTTGCTTACGGAATCACCTGCCTTATAGCGTTAAGCGCTTTTATAAATATCGGAGTAGTTTTGGATTTACTGCCGACGAAAGGGCTTGCCCTGCCCTTCATAAGCTACGGCGGCAGTTCTTTGCTTGCTTCGTGTATCGGCATAGGCATTTTGCTTAATATATCTTCTCAAAGCCTTAAGGGGAAAAATATTTAATGAATATCATAATTGCTGGCGGAGGAACAGGAGGGCATTTATTTCCAGGCATTGCGGTTTATGAAAAATTAAAAAGTTTGGACTGCGGAATAAAAGTTTATTTTATAGGAACCGAAAGAGGTATAGAAAACAGGATTAAAAATGACTGGGGTTTTGAATTATTTATAATAAACGTAAAGGGATTTTCAGGAAAAAGTTTTATGGATAAGCTAAATTCTTTAATAGGGCTATTCGGCGCGGCAAAAAGGGTAAATTCTATTTACCGCAATATAAAACCTGATTATGTTCTGGGGTTGGGAGGATATATTTCTTTAATTCCGCTTATCGCGGCGAGATTAAAAAAAATAGAGTGCGGCGTTATGGAGCAGAATGCGGAGCCTGGGCTTTCTAATAAAATACTGGCGTTTTTAGGAATAACAGTTTTTGCCTCTTTTGAAGAAACAAAAGAATATTTACGTTCTTCACGCGTTATGACAACGGGAAATCCCGTAAGAGAAAAAATCTATAAACTAGCCGTATCCGGAGCGGCCCAAAAAAATGAATTTACAAATAAAAAAAAATTAAGTATATTTGTTTTCGGAGGTTCCCAGGGAGCATCTTCCCTTAATAAAGCGTTTATGAATATGCTGTCTATGCTCGATGAAGAAATATCCTATAACATAAACGTGTATCATCAAACAGGCGAACGGGATATAGAAAAGGTCGAAAATTTTTATAAGAGAGCAAAAATAAGCGGATACGAAGTTTTTACGTTTACCGACGCTATAGAAAATTATTATTTAGCAAGCGACATCGTTATATGCAGGGCAGGAGCAGGCACTCTGTCCGAACTTGTTTTATTGAGAAAGCCGGCGATTTTGGTGCCGTATCCTTTTGCAGCCAAAAATCATCAAGAAAAAAACGCCTCTGCGTTTTCGGACAAAGGGTGTTTTTATGTGCTCAAAGACGATGAAGAACTTTCTAAAGATTTATTACAAACAATCCGCAAAATATTTTATAATAGAGATTTGTTAAAAGATATGCATGAAAATTTAAAAATATTTCCGGTTAGAGACTCTGCTTTGGAAATAGCAGGCATAATATTAAATAAAGGAGAGAAATAATGAAAAACGGCGTCAAAAAGATTCATCTTATCGGTATCGGAGGTTCCGGCATGAGCGGTATAGCCGAAGTTCTCATTAATTTGGGTTATTCGGTTACGGGTTCCGATATAGAATATAGTCAGACTATAGAAAAAATTGAATCTATCGGCGGCAGGGTTTTCATAGGACACAGTTCCGAAAATATTAATGAGGCTGAGATAGTAGTCTATTCTACGGCTATTCAGGAAAATAATCCGGAGTTAACCGAGGCTCGAAGCAAAAAGCTGACGGTGCTCAGACGCGCGGAAATGCTTTCGGAATTGCTTTCCTTAAAAAAAGGCATTGCTATCGCCGGTTCTCACGGCAAAACGACCACTACGTCCATGATATCGTCTATACTTGGGGAAGCCGGGGTTGATCCTACTTTTGTGGTGGGCGGAAAAGTTTTCGGTTTAGGCATGCATTCAAAGGTAGGCAAGGGGGATTATATGGTAGTAGAGGCAGATGAAAGCGACGGTTCTTTTTTGAAGCTTAAGCCCGATTATTGCGTCGTTACGAATATCGATCATGAGCATATGTGTTATTACGGAAACATAGAAAATTTAAAAAAATCGTTTATAGATTTCATAAATAACATATCTTTTCTAGGTTTTGCGGTTTTATGTGCGGATAATCCCATATTAAGCTCTCTATTTCCGGAAATCAACAAAAAATATTTTACCTACGGCATAGAACAAAAGGCGGATTATTATGCCTTAAACATATCGTTGGAAAAAAATTCGTCTTCATTCGATGCATATTCCGGTGAAAAATTAATAGGAAAATTCAATTTATCGGTTCCGGGAATACACAATGTTCTAAATGCTCTTTCCGCTATCGTTACAGCTAAAGAGTTAGGTATTAAAACTGAATTTATTCAAAAAGCTCTTAAAGATTTTCATGGCGTGGAAAGAAGATTTCAGATTAAAAAATCTAACGACAGGCTCATAGTAGTTGACGATTACGCTCATCATCCGGTAGAAATAGCGGCTACGCTTAAGGCCGCCAAAAACTGGAACAGGCAGATAGTCGCCGTTTTCCAGCCTCACAGATATTCAAGAATGAAAGATTTAATGGACGATTTCGTAAGCTCCCTTAGGCTTGCCGATTTTGTTATAATAACGGATGTATATTCCGCAGGAGAAATCGAAATAGAAGGCGTGTCGTCTATGGCATTATCGGAGAAGATGAGGCGTGAAGGCTATAAGAATGTTTTTTACGTTCCTAACAGGAAGGATATAAAATCTAATTTAAAAAATATGCTGAGAGGCGGGGAAATGGTAATATTTCTTGGGGCAGGAGATATAACCAAGAGCTGTGACGATTTTGTCCACAGCAGAACCAGAACCGGCAATAGAAAAACATCTGAAGCATACGGCAAGGGATTATTAGCCGCCCAAAATTAATTCTTAGAATTATGAATAAAAAAAAGCGCATAAATTTATTAAGCGGATTAAAAGAGTTTGAGATAGAGTTTCTGGAAAATGAAGAAATGTCGGCATATTCTTCTATTAAAATAGGAGGGTTGACGGATTTGATTATATTTCCTAAAAACGAAACGGAGTTGATTTCCGTTATAAATCTGCTTAAAGCCAATTTATGCGGCTATTATATTATAGGCAGAGGGACAAATACTCTTTTCAAAGCTGCTAGGATATACCTCCCCGTTATTTCGTTTAAAAAATTCGACTCGAGTCTGTCGGAAAACAAGAAAAACGGGTCGGAAATCGTTTTAGAGGCCGGCGCCGGAATACCCCTGTCGAAGATTTTAAACTATGCAATAAAAAACAACATGGGCGGATGCGAATTTTTTTACGGGATACCCGGCACTGCCGGCGGGGCGGTAAGAATGAACGCAGGTTCGAAAGAAAGCGTAATAGGAAATATTATCTATGCCGTGGAAATTATAACGGATAAAGGGGTAAAATATATTATCGGGAATAACGATTTGAAATTTTCATACCGCAGTTTAGAAATAGGCGGCATTAAATGCGATTACTTCATTACCAAAGTGTACCTGAAACTTTATGGTTCATCCGCGTCAAAGATAAAGGAGAATATCGAGGTTTTCAAAAAAAGAAAATTGTCGCAGCCGCTCGGTGAATTTTCTTTAGGATGTATTTTCAAAAATCCGTCAGGCGTTTCTGCCGGAAAGGTCATAGAAGAAATAGGATTTAAGGGTTTTTCCATCGGCGGCGTTTCAGTTTCGGAAAAACACGCTAACTTTATAGTCAATAAAGGCGGCGCAAAGCCGGACGATATCGTGTCTTTAATAAAAAATATTCAGGAAAAGGCGTTATCGCATAGGGGAATTAAACTAAATACGGAAATAAAGATAATTTAAAATAATTAATTACTAATTTATATGCGGGAAAGTATTAAAAATTTAAGAATCGGCGTTTTAGCGGGGGGCAGGTCTGCGGAGAGGGAGATTTCCATTAAAACTGGAAATGCCGTAGCAGGTTCGCTCAAAGAAAGCGGCTATAACGTGATAACCTTCGACTTAGACGAAAATTTCTCCGAAAATTTAAAAAATATAGACGTTTGTTTTATTGCACTTCACGGAACTTACGGAGAAGACGGAAGGGTGCAGGGCGCGCTCGATATATTCGGCATTCCGTACACGGGTTCCGGAGTCTTGGCAAGCGCGCTTGCTATGGATAAAATAAAATCTAAAGCGTTGTTTAATTTTTACGGATTAAAAACGCCTCCGGGAATCGCTATTAAAATAGGGGAAAAAGGAGACATCCTGAGAAAAAAACTTAATTATATAGAGCCGCCCTATTTTATTAAGCCTAACGCTTCCGGTTCCAGCATAGGATGCGGTATCGTAAATAGGGAGGAAGAACTTGAGGGCGCATTAAACAATGCTTTTAAATATGACGATGAAGTATTGATAGAAAAATATATAAAAGGAAGGGAGATACAATTTGCGGCGGCTTTCGGAAAACCGCTCGGCTGTGTCGAGGTTAAACCCAAAGATATTTTTTATTCTTACGATGCAAAATACACTAAAGGCAGGACCGAATATTTAATTAATCCCGAACTGACGAAAGAAGAATACGACGAATGTGAGGCTGCCGCAGTGAAAGCAAATGAAATTATAGGATGCAGGGGGGTTTCGAGAACCGACATTATACTTTCCGGCGAGGGCGCTGCTTATATTCTCGAACTTAATACGCTCCCGGGTTTGACGGAGTTAAGCTTGGTGCCCATGATTGCCGGAAATAAAGGGATAAGTTTTAACCGGTTGGTAGAAGATATAATAGAAGATGCCGTTATTAAAAAAGAAAAACAATAAGAAAATCAAGAAAATCAATGGGACAAATAAAGGTAATTTTAAAAAGTATTTTCTAAATTCTGTTTATGCGTCTGCGGCGGTTATTCTAATATCAGCCGCGGGTTATTTCGGATATAAAGCTTATAACTATTTATTTTTTAAAAAGAAGGTATTTATTCTTAAAAAAATAAGCGTAAGCGGGAAAGGTATAACCTACAGGGAAAAAATTAAAATTATAAAGCAGTCGATGCTTAGTAAAAATGAAAACCTTATAGGGGTTAATTTAAAAAGAGTTTCAAGATTAATCGCATCGGACAGATGGGTTAAGGACGTTACAGTTTACAAGAAGTATCCGGATAAGATAGTGATAGTTTTAAAAAAAAGGAAAACGTTTGCAATGATATCTTATAAAAATAATCTTTATTATATAAGTCCGAACGGATATATAATAGGCAGGGCCGATTACGGCGGGGGATATAAATATCCGGTTATTACTGGTTTAAATATAGACGGCGGTGATGCGAACGGTTATTTTAGAAAACTCAGGAAGGCGTTATATTTTTTAAAAATTGCAAAATCTTCTATTCTTTCCGGCCTTATCGGAGAGGTGCATATAGAGAGAGATAACGGAATAGCGGTTTATACCGGCAGCGGAATATATATAAAGTTCGGCGTAGGCATGTATAAAAACAAGCTTAAAACGCTTAAGCAACTGTTTTACGAAATCAACAGGCTTCATATTAAGTATAAACCTTATATAAACTTAGAATATACAAATGAAGCGGTTATAAAAGTAAACAGAGGCTCCAGGGTATTGCCTGCAAATTATAAAAATAACGCGGTGTCGCCGGATGCCTTTAAATAAAATATATATCGGCTAAAAAATAGAGGACTAATTGGAAAAGAACAATAACATTTTTGTCGGATTGGATATCGGAACGACCAAGGTCTGCGCAATAGTCGCCGAGGCTAAAAACGATTCTTTAGAAATAATAGGGGTCGGGACAAGCGGTTCTGCCGGACTTAAAAACGGCGTCGTAGTCAATATTGAAAATACGGTGGAATCTATTACCAAAGCAGTAGAAGACGCCGAACTTATGGCAGGTTATCAAATTCAAGAAGCTGTAGTGGGGATTGCCGGTTCGCATATCCGCGGCTTCAGTTCCCGCGGGATAGTAGCCGTTAAAAGCAGAGAGGTGACCCAGCAGGATATAGACAGGGTAATATCCGCGGCTAAAACTATGTCAATACCTATGGACCATGAGGTCATACATGTCATTCCGCAGGGATTTACCGTGGATGACCAGGACGATATTAAAAATCCTATAGGCATGAGCGGTTTAAGGCTCGAAGCGAGCGTCCACATAGTTACTGCGTCAAGCATAGCGGCGCAGAATATTGTAAAATGCGCCAACAAGGCGGGAATAGACGTTTCCGAAATAGTCTTGGAGCAGATTGCGTCCAGCGAGGCGGTTTTAACCGAAGACGAAAAAGAGCTGGGAGTGGCTCTTATAGACATCGGCGGCGGAACTACCGACGTAGCTATATTTTACAGGGGGAATATAGTGCATACTTTTGTAATTCCTAAAGGCGGACAGAGCGTTACGAGCGACGTATCTAAAGGAACTACTACTATTCCACAGGAAGCCGAAAAGATTAAGATAAAATTCGGCATAGCAAAGGAATCGCTTGCCGGAAAAGACGAGATAATAGAAATTCCCGGATTTGGCGGCAGGCCGCCGCGACCCATATCCAGGCAGCTGCTCGGCAACATTATAGAACAGAGAATGGCCGAAATATTCACGTGGATTAGAAAAAATATCGAGAAAAACGGTTTGGAAAGCAAAATTCTTTCCGGATACGTAATTACGGGAGGAGCCGCCCTCATAGACGGTTCGGCGGAACTCGCCGTAGAAATTTTTAACGCTCCGGTAAGAATCGGTTATCCTTTAGACATGGGGGGCTTGACCGACGTTATAAGTTCTCCGATATATTCTACGGGAGTCGGACTCGTTAAATATGCGTATAAAAATAGAAACGGACTGAATAAAAAATCTTTTTCTTCCAAAAACGGGGATAATCCGTTTGTTATTATAAAAAATTGGGTTTCCGATTTAATAGAATATTTTTTCTGATAATTAATAAAAACGCTTAATTTAATCGATATTTTTTACGATATATAATAAGGCATATAATAAGGAGGGAATGATGTTAGAATTTGTAGAAAATAATGAATTAACGGCAAAAATAAAAGTTATCGGCATCGGCGGCGGCGGCGGCAATGCAGTTAATACCATGATAGCGGCGGGACTTTCCGGAGCCGATTTCATAGCGGCAAACACCGATGCCCAGGCATTAAAAGCAAACGCGTCGAATATAAAAATCCAGCTCGGAGAACAGATTACAAGGGGGCTGGGAGCCGGAGCCAATCCTGAAGTAGGAAAAAAATCAGCGTTAGAAGACAGAGAAAAAATCAGAGAGATTTTAGAAGGTTCGGATATGGTGTTTATTACTGCCGGACTCGGCGGAGGTACAGGAACCGGAGCGGCTCCAGTGATTGCGCAGATAGCCAAAGAAGTAGGAGCCTTAACCGTAGCCGTAGTCACTAAGCCTTTTATTTTTGAAGGCAACAGAAGGATGAAACAGGCGGACGAAGGTTTAAGAGAACTTAAGGCCGTCGTAGATACGGTCATTACCATCCCAAATCAGAGGCTTTTAGCCGTTGCGGGCAAATCCACTTCTATGCTCGACGCTTTTAAAAAGGTTGACGAGGTTCTCCTTCAAGCCGTTAAAGGCATATCCGATTTGATAAATGTACACGGCCTTATTAACGTCGATTTTGCGGACGTCAAGACTATAATGTCCGAAATGGGCATGGCCCTTATGGGAACAGGTATGGCGGAAGGAGAGAATAAAGCCCTGGAAGCGGCGCAGAAGGCTATTTCAAGCCCGCTTTTAGAAGACATAAAAATAGAAGGCGCAAGAGGCCTTCTTATAAATGTCGCAGGCGGAAAGGATATGAGCATCTTTGAAGTAAACGAGGCGGCGGAAAAAATTAAGTCCGAAGCCCATCCGGATGCCAATATAATATTCGGCGCGGTGATAGACGATACTCTCGGAGACAAAATGACGGTTACGGTTATAGCTACCGGATTGGGTTCCGAAACACGCCCGATTTCTTTAGTTTCCGTTAGCGGCTCCGGCACATCTCCTGTCCAGATTAATGCCGCTAATCCTGAAAATCAACAGTTTCCCGAAGCCGCGGATATAGGCAATAAAACCGAATCCAAAACCATATATATAGACAGATTTTCCGACAAAGAAGAAGAAGAGGATTACGAAAGCGAAAGATACGATATTCCGACGTTTATGAGAAAGCAGGCGGATTAATTATTATGCGGGGCGGAGGGGATTTTAAAGAGTTCGATATTAAAGCAAAGATATGGCTTGAAAAAGACGGCGAACCGGTTTTCGGATTAGGCAGGTTTCTTCTTCTTGAAAAAATAGAATCTTTCGGTTCTATATCTTCTGCGGCAAAAGAACTCGGTTATTCTTATAAGAAAGCGTGGAGTTTTATAAATCTTATGGAAAAAAGGTTCGGTTTTGAACTGGTTAGTAAAAAAATCGGGGGCAGGCACGGCGGAGGTTCGGTTCTTACTGAAAAAGCAAAAAATATAATGAATATGTATGAAGAATTACTGAAAAAAGAAAAAATTTTTTTAAAAGATTATCACAGGCACACCCCGCATCTTTTACACCCCTCGAAACATTGAGGAGTAGTCTTAAATTTAGACCCCCTCAAACACTCGTCTAAAAGATATTTTTTTGTGACCCCCTGGTCTATTATTTCCCATGGTAAAAGTTCGTCTTTGCCGAACTTTCTTATAAAGTTGTTTATGCCGTATCCTTTAATCTCTGCCGCATTCTTGAGGCTGATTTTATTCATAAAAGAATGAATCAAAATTTCGTTGGAAATTCTCGAACCTCTTGCAAAAAATGCTTCGGTAAAGGCTGCGTTTAAAGGGTTTATATTTACATTCAGATTGGGCAGGCGTTTAAGGCCGTCCGTAATATAACGGGCTTTTTTGCGAAGAACGGACAAATCTTCAAAATTTTCCCACTGAAGCGGCGTCCATGCTTTAGGAACGAAAGGTCCGAACGAAGCCGTAAGCATGCCTATTCTTTTATTAATTTTAGAGGCTGCTATAAACTCTCCCCGCATTATTTTAATAAGGTTTATAGTCTCGTCAAGGTCTTCTTTTTCTTCGAAGGGAAGTCCGAACATAAAATATAATTTTATATTTACTATGCCTTTTTTAATAATATTTTTAAGGGCAGCCGTTATTTCATCGTTGCTTATATCTTTATTTATCATTTTCTTTAGCCGGCAAGAGCCTGTTTCTACACCGAGCGTTACCGTTTTAATGCCGGTTTCTTTTATTAAATCCAGATTATTTTCGTCAAGGCAGTCGAATCTTATCGAAGATAACGAAAAATGTTTTTTAGAATCTAAGGAAAACCGCATAATTTTATTTATATTTTTGCTGTCCATAGTGCCCAATCCTACGAATCCGGCTTTATCGCTTTCGTTTAAAGATTCTATGGCTTTAAAAACAGCGCCTGTTTTCGATTCTCTCTGGGGCAGAT
>JAJZYC010000030.1 GCA_021806125.1 bacterium | reverse complement strand
CCGATCTCCCCGCTAATACCGATATAAAGCTAAGAATGTACCACGGAGTATCGCTTACGAAAGGCGCAAAATTATAGGCGTTTTTAAAATCCGTATGTAAAAAACTATAAAACAAAGAATCGTTAAACGGCGGCATTCCGAGAAATCCTATTATTACGGCAAAAACTGCCAGTATAATCATAGGTATAGTCATAATTCTCGGAGATTCGTGTGCATGTTTGTCCGAATCGAGCCTGGAATCTCCAAAAAATGCGAGAAATATTAATCTAAAAATATAAAAAGCCGTCATTAATGCGGTTATTTCACCTATAATCCATGCAAAATAAAAACCCTTATTATAAATATCCGCAAGTATGGCATCTTTGGAGAAAAAACCTGAAAACGGCGGTATGCCTGATAATGCAAGTCCGCCTACTATAAACGTAATGGCGGTGGTTTTCATTTTTGAATATAATCCGCCCATTTTTCTTAGGTCCAGTTCCCCGGAAAGTCCGTGCATCACGCTTCCGGCGGTTAAAAACAGCAGGCCTTTAAAAACCGCATGGGAAATCAGATGAAATATGCCGGCGGTGTACGAGCCTATTCCTACAGCCATAAACATATATCCCAGCTGGCTTATTGTAGAATAAGCGATAATTCTTTTAATATCAAACTGCGTAATCGCTATGAATGCGGCAATGAATGCGGTAAACGTTCCTATTGCAAGCACGACCTCGGAGGCGGCGGGGGAATAGGAAAATATAATATGAAATCTTGCAACCATATATACTCCCGCGGTAACCATCGTCGCCGCATGAATGAGGGCGCTGACCGGAGTAGGCCCTTCCATGGCGTCGGGCAGCCATACATGCAGTGGAAACTGCGCAGATTTTCCGACGGCTCCAGCAAATAAAAGCAAAGCTATAATTGTCGTCGTATAGGCAGGTATTGAAGGGATAGCCGCAAATACGGCTTCATAGTTAAGCGTTTTGGTTGTTGCAAATAAAAGAAAAATACCTATCGCAAATCCGAAATCCCCGACCCTGTTAACTATAAAGGCTTTTTTTCCGGCATCGGAAGCAGATTTTTTTTCATACCAGAACCCTATCAGAATATAAGAGCAGAACCCGACCGCCTCCCAGAACACATATAAAAGAAGCAGATTATTCGAGATTACGAGCATTATCATCGAAAAAACAAAAAGGTTCAGAAATGAAAAGTATCTGGAAAAACCTTTATCGCCCTGCATGTATCCTATGGAATATACATGAACCAGCGCGCTGACTCCCGTAACCATAACGAGCATAATTACCGAAAGCCTGTCTATTACAGCAGATACGCCTGTTTTAAATATACCGGCATAAACCCAGGGGTACAGGGTATCCGTAAATCCATGGGAATAGGCGACTATAAAGAAAAGAATTACTGATAAGATAAAAGACAATATTACAAAGACGCTGGCGATATATCCCGATAAACCCTTAAAATACTTTCCGAATAAACCCCATAAAAGCCAGCCCGAAAGCGGAAATAAAGGAATTAACCATGTAATTAATATTTTAAAATCCATTGTAAACGATTACCTTTTAGTTTTAATTTTTCAATTCGTTTGCCTTATCGATATCTACCGTTCCTTTTTCCCTATAAAAAGCAATCGCTATGCCCAGAGCTATTGCCGCCTCCGCCGCGGCAACGACTATAACGAAAATCACGAATATATCTCCGGAAATCAGATTTAGGCGGTTAGATACCGCGACAAACCCCAGATTAGCGGCGTTAAACATGAGTTCTAAGCTCATGAAAATGACTATTAAATTCTTTCTTACGATTCCTCCGAGAGCTCCTATACAGAAAATTATACTTGCCACTATCAAATAGTCGTTCATAATTTTATTACGCCTGCAATTAAAATTTAATATTTTTTCTTAGCAAATAAATAAGCGCCTATTATTGCGACAAATAAAAGAATAGAAGCAATCTCGAAAGGCAGCATGTACTCCGTAAATAAAAATTCTCCTACAATCTGCGTATTTCCAATTTTTTTAATTAGAGTATGGGTAAAAATACCGGTAGGTTTTTTTTGCGCTCCGTTAATTACATAAAGAACTATTTCGGCAAATAAAATCAATGAAATCAGCCCTCCTATAATTTTTTGATGCAAGTCCGACCTGATATTTTTTATTCTCGAAATATTAAGCAGCATTATGACCAAAACCACTAGAACCATTATGGCGCCGGCATATACAAGTATCTGCATAGCCGCAAGAAACTGCATATCTAAAATTACGTAAAAACCGGCAAGCGCAAAAAAACATAAAACTAAATAGAGCGCCGACGTAAGCGGATTTCTCATTGTTACGACCATTAAAGCCGAAAAAATAGCTATAAAAGAAAAAACATAAAAAAGCGCTTCCAAAGTTATCCTCTTAATTTACCTTGATTTTATTAATTTTTCCATTCCGTAAATTGCTTCGTCGCGGTTATAAAAAGCGACTTCGTAATCACTGCCCATGCTTATAGCTTCTTCCGGACATATCTCTTCGCAGTACCCGCAGCAGATGCATCTTAGCAGGTCTATCTCGAATGACGACGGATGCCGCCTTCCGTCATTGAACGTTCCAGCTTTAAGTTTATCCAAACTGTGATTATGTTTTTGCCTTTCTGTAAGTTCATGTTCGAATCCGTAATCTACGTAACCGGATTTTATTTTAATAGCTTCCGACGGACACACGGTCTGGCATAAAAAACATGCTACGCACCTTAAGGAGCCGTCCCCGTTAACGTTAAGATGCGGAAAAGCCCTGAAACGTTCCGCTATTGCAAGCCTTTCTTTCGGATATTGAAACGTTACAGGTTTACGAAAAAAAGTTTTAATAGTCGTTTTTAGCCCTACTAATAAATTTTTCGAAATTTCTATAATTGAATTTTCCTGTTTTTCGGTATTCATACCTTTCCCGCTTTTACCTGTTTAATAAAATCATTATAAAACCGGTAACTATTATATTGGCTAATGCCAACGGCAATAGAAATTTCCACCCGAGATCCATAAGCTCGTCATACCTGAGCCTCGGATAAGTCCACCTGAGCCATAGATATATCAGTATTACAAAAAAAACTTTGATTAAAAACCATAAAACCGACGGAAGAAAAGGTCCTTGCCATCCTCCTAAAAATAATGTGACGATTATTGCGCTGTTAACCACCATCTGGGCATATTCGCCGATAAAATAAAATGCGAATTCCATGCTGGAATATTCCGTATGAAATCCAGCAACAATCTCCCCTTCGGCTTCTCCCAAATCAAAAGGAACCCTGTTCATTTCCGCGGTAGACGCTATAAGGTAGATTATAAACCCTATCGGCTGATATACTATAAACCACATATGCGACTGTTCGGAAACTATTTTCGCAAGGCTTAAATCTCCCGCGATCATTATTATGCCAACGATAGAAAGAACAAGGGCGACTTCGTAGCTTATCATCTGCGCAGCGGTTCTTATTCCTCCCAGCAGGGAATATTTGCTGTTGGAAGCCCAACCACCCAATACTACTCCGTAAACGCCAAGCGACGTTAGCGCCAGAATAAAAAGTATTCCTATATTTACGTCGGCAACCTGCAGAGGAACGATATGACCCATAATTTTTACGGGCGCTCCGAAAGGGATAACGGCAAAAGTAGTCAAAGCTGGAATAACGACTATTACCGGAGCCAAAAGAAACAAAAATTTATTAGCGCCTTCAGGAATAATATCTTCTTTAAAAAACAGTTTTATCCCGTCGGCTATCGGCTGTAATAATCCATGAAATCCTGCTTCCATGGGACCCATTCTGTTTTGTATTCTGGCGGCTATCTTGCGCTCTAAAAGAGTTAGATATGCGGCGGCACCCAAAAGGCCGGCAAAAACGATTACAATTTTAATAATATCAGCGATAAGCCAAAACATCATATTTTATAATATCCCTAATTAATAAAATTTTTTAGTTTTATCGTTATAGTAAAAATTACTTCCGGCTTTAATTTTATTATAATATATCATATCTTTTGTTTTAAATGAATCTATAAAGCGCGGTAATTCATCTTTTATATAATAATTAAAAGTGCATCCGAGCCTGTTTGAAATTTCAAGCAGGAGAGAGGGAATATCATACCTGTATCCTCCCAAATTGAACTCGTTGTTTACGCCGATTATTTTGCCTTCGAAATTTTCATAAAGAGAGCCCCTGCTTTCAAGGAAATCTTTAACTGGTATTACAATATCCGCCATCGTCGAAAGCATACTCGATTTTGAAGAAAAAACGGTTAAAAATTCCATATTTGCCGCATGTTTGGCTATATCCTTAAAAACGGGGTCATTAGCGGAATCGCCTATATATATCATGTTTTTAATTTTACCGCTGTTTAATCCTGAATTTATTAGACCGAAGCCCGAAAAACCGCTTTCAGGATTGACTCCGGATTTTACCAGCCCCCTGTAATTGAAAGGCTTAATAAGCGGATAAACATATAAAGTCTTCTGCTCGTCCCTTAAAAATTCCACGATTTCTTTCAATATCAAAATGTCGGGGCCCATATCGTATGCAGACAAAAGACCGTCGCCCAATATAACCGAAATCGAATCGGCCTTGAGCATACTTACCGCAATTTCATCGTCTTTTTTGGACCCGTGAACATAAATATTCGACCGCAAGCCCGCCAAAAAATCATGAAACGATGATATATCAATATCTTTTCTGATATGCGCTATATCTTCGAATCTGGATAAAAAAGGAACCGCGGGGTTTTTTATGTTTATTAATAAAAATTTGCCGCCGTGTTCTCTGTGCGCTTTCATTATATTATAAGAAACATACGGAATCTCGTCTTCTATATTCCCTATATAAAGCATAATTTCCGAATTCTGCAACGCTTTGATATCGAAAGATCCTTCGCCTTTAAATACCCTGTTGAATTTATCGAGATTTATCCTGTAGAATTCAGGCTCCGCAATATCGAAATATGCAGGCTTAAGTATATTTTTTACGAATCCGGCTATGGCGAAACCGTCGTTTACGGAAACATTAGGGGAGACCAAAACAGCCGTATTATCCATCCCGCCTTTTTCGGAGATATTTTTAATCCTTAACGCAAATTCGCTTAAAGCATTTTCGAGGGCGGTTTCCTCCGGCATAGATTTCTTTTTAATATAAGGCGACGAAATATAATATCCGTTATTTTTTCCTATGCCTTCATAAAAGAACCCCTGCCTGCACAAATAACCGCCGAACAAAGATTCCGTCCTAACTAAAGATTCTTCGCCTGCATATCTGTAATATTCTATTCTGCATGCGGCCGAACATTTATCGCAAACGGACGAAAAAGGGGATTCCTGCCAGTATCTTTCTTTAAATTTCGACGGTTTTGAAATAAGGGCGCCTACCGGACAGACCTCTATGCAGTTTCCGCAATAATAGCAATCTAAGTAGTCCACCGTCGGCTTAATTTCCGTAAATCCGCAGTTCTCTGAGGGAATTGCGCCCATTTGCAATTTATCGTCTTGTTTTATGCCGATATAACCGTTATATCCTTTGTCTTTGATTTGGTAAAACGGATTTCCGTACATATCGGTGCAGACTCTAATGCATCTTGAACATAGCACGCACCTCGTAGCATGATATTCTATAATATCGCTTTTAAAAATTTTCGTCCTGTCCGGAAAAACCTTTTTATTTTTCTGTATTGTAATGCCGAATTCAAAAGAAAGATCCTGCAGGCTGCATTTTCCGGATTTATCGCAAACGGGGCAATCTAGAGGATGGTCAAGCAGAAGATGCGATATTACTTCTTTTCTTACCTTCCATAGTTTTTCGGTATCGGTTAAAATTTCATATCCTTCTTTTACTTTTGCGACGCAAGACGGAAGAGGATTTTTAACCCCTTTAACCTCAACCACGCAAATTCTGCAGGAACCGATAGGTCTGAGCCTTTTAAGATAACAAAGCGTAGGTATTTTGATTCCGTTTTGGGCTGCAGCCTCTAAAACGGTAATACCTGATTTAGTCATTATTCTTTTGCCGTTTATCGTAATTTCTATATCCATTTATTTAATCCTATAAACAAGTAAACAAGTAAGAAAATATAAAACTTCTTCGAATCTAAATTTTTAATGTGATTGCTTTGGAATTTTATCTGAACTTCACGAGCATAAGAAAATAACATCTCATACATCTTGTGGCTTCATAAATAACATCGTCGCTGGTTAAACCTTTATCGACTTCCATAAAATTACTTATGCGCAACCCAACATCTTCTTCCATCTGTTTAGCTGCCGGATTTCCTGTCGGAAAATCTGTATAATCTATTATTTCTTTTTTGTCGTAAACGCCTATCTTTTCCAGCAGATATTCAAAAATACAATCGTCCGTCGCTTCGAATGAACCGGTTCTTATGTACTGGTCTATTCTTCTTGCGGCATTCTTGCCGTCGCGGTTTGAATCGACTATGCTGAGGGGGCCGGTAAACGCATCGCCGCCGGCAAATACTCCAGGCATATCGGTCATATGGGTAAACCCGTCCGCTACGATTATTTTGCGCTTATCAGTTTTAATCTGCGGCGCATCTTTTAAAAAATCGAAATCAGGAACCTGCCCTACCGCCATAATAAACGAATCGCATTCCATGTCAAAATCGGAACCGGGGACTTCTACGGGGCTTCTTCTGCCGCTTTCATCCGGATCGCCGAGTTTCATTTTTCTGCACCTTACGCCTTTAACCGCCCCATTTTCTTGAATAATACTTATAGGATTAGTCAAAAATTCAAATTTAACGCCTTCTTTGATGGCGGTATCTATTTCATAAGGTGCGGCTGGCATTTGTTCTCTCGCCCTTCTATACGCGACGATAACTTCTTTGAATCCTAACCTTATTGCGGTCCTGCAGCAGTCTATAGCTACATTGCCGCCTCCCTCTATAATAACCTTCCTGCCCGCTTCAACTTTATTCCCAAGGGAAACATCCCTTAAAAATTTAACACCTTCATAAAAACCTTTAAGATTATCATTCTCTCCGGGCAGTCCTATATTTTGTCCTTTGTGGGCGCCGACTGCAAGGAAAACAGCCTTAAAATCACGGTCGAAAAGATCCTGTATAGTAAAATCAGTTCCGAGTTTTTGATTCAATTTATAATCGATTCCAGTGGAAAGGATATAATCGATTTCTTTATCTAAGAATTCTTTCGGCAACCTGTACTTTGGTATGCCGACATTCATCATTCCACCCAAAACGGGCAACGCTTCAAATATTACAGGCTTATAACCCATTAAACGCAAATAATATGCGCAACTTAAACCGGCTGGGCCGGAACCAACGATTGCCACTTTAATCCCATTGTCTTTTATTGCGAACTTCGGTTTAATATCGGAATAAAATTCGTTATCGGCAGCAAATCTTCTGATTAGGCATATGTTAATAGGCTCATCGACATTAGCTCTGCGGCAATTATCCTGACACGGATGGAAGCAAGTTCTTCCCAAAATACCGGCTAATGGAGTATTTCTTCTCGCAGATTCGAGCGCGTCCTCAAATCTGCCGTCCCTTACCTTTTCTATCCAGTTTGGAATATCAAGTTTAGATGGACAGCCGTTAATGCACGGAGCGGTTACCTTGGTTATATAATCCCCTTTAGGGATAATTTCTTTATTTATTATCGCGTTTTCAAAATCTTCTCTAAAATTATCGATTAGTTCGGTAACGGCTAATGGTCCAATAGTTCCCACGGTACATTTGGAAGACGATAAAACCCATTCGCATTGATTCCTTAACCTATCCAAATCTTCTAAAATAGCACGGCCGTTACATATATGTTCAAGGATTTCGGATGCAATAGAAGTTCCAATCGTGCACGGAGTACAAACGCCGCAAGAAACTTTTTGAAGCTCTTGCATGTAACATCTTGCTAAGTCAACTTTATTATCACCGTCGTCAAGTAAAGCTACACCTTTCCAATTGAGTATGGAAGATATTTCGGCATGACCCGTTCTTTTAAAAAATGAAATATCTAATTTTGAACCAATTTTATCTATAATTTTCATATAATAATCTTTAATTAATATATATGATATAACGAAATTTAATTTATAATTTTAATATTTTACCTGTCAACTTCTCCAAGCAATATGTCTACGCTGCCCATGATCGCTATTAAATCGGCAACCATATGCCCCTTAACCATTATATTTAAAGCGCTTATATTGCAGAATGACGGCGGTCTGACCCTCATTCTATACGGAAAAGCCGAGCCGTCGGATACCATATAAAAACCTAATTCTCCCCTAGGATTTTCTATGGAAACGTAAACCTCACCTTTAGGAGGTTTTATGCCTTCAATTCCGTATTTGAAAAGAGAAATCATCCCTTCCATCGTCGTTAACGCCCTCTTCTTGGGAGGAATAACATACTGGGGATATTCATCGTAGCTTAAATATTCTCCCTCTGGAACATTCTCTACCGCCTGCGAAATTATTTTAAGGCTCTGACGCATTTCTTCGATTCTAACTAAATACCTGTCGTAAACGTCTCCGGTTTCTCCCGTAGGTATTTCAAAATCGAAATCTTCGTAAGACGAATAAGGATTTGCTTTTCTTACGTCGTATTTTATGCCGCTTCCCCTAAGCGACGGTCCGGTTAATGCGAAATTTATAGCATCTTCGGCAGAAATTATTCCTAAATTTTTAGTCCTTTCTAACCATATTTTATTTTTTGTAAGCAGAGCTTCGTATTCGGAGATTTTCTCCGGAAAAATTTTAATAAAACTTCTTGTTTTATCAAAAAAATCTTTATGCGCGTCCATTGCCAGGCCGCCTACGCGGTAAAAGGAAGGCGTCATCCTCGCGCCCGTAACCGTTTCTATTATATCCAGTATTAACTCTCTTTCGCGGAAGCAGTATAAAAACTCAGTCAAAGCGCCAAGGTCCACGGCATGCGTCGCAAGCCATACCAGATGGGAGCTTATCCTCGTTAACTCCGCAAGAATAACCCTCACATATTCGGCTCTTTTGGGCGCCTTAACTCCGCAGAGTTTTTCCACCGCAAGTATATAACCGAGATTATTGGATGCTCCAGAAACATAATCCATTCTGTCGGTAATAGTTTCCGCCTGATGATATGTCCTGAACTCCGCATATTTTTCCATACTGGTATGCAGATAGCCTATTATAGGCTCGGCATTAACGACGATTTCTCCGTCCAACTGGACTAAGACCCTCAGAACGCCGTGAGTGGCCGGATGCGACGGCCCGATGTTTAATGCAAATTTATCTGTTTCTATAAGAAAATCTTTATATTCGAACATCGCTTAAGTTGTTTTTAAGTATTGTTATATTTTTTCTATCTCGATATATCCCGGAGCATCCATTTTAATTTCTTCGGGCTCTGGTCTTTTTCTCAAGGGATAATCTTTAAGAAGCGGGTATCCGTCCCAGTCGTCGGGATTTAATATTCTTTTTAAATCCGGGTGATTTTTAAATTTCAGTCCGAACATATCATACACTTCTCTTTCAAACCAGTTTGCGGAATTATAAGCCGACGTCAAACTGGGATATTCCGTTTCGTCCGCTTTACTGTTAACCTTAACAAAAACCCTGAAATTATTTTTTATCGAATAAAAATTATAAATTACTTCTATTCTTTCGGGCTTTTTCGGATAATCCGCGGCGAATAAATCAGACAGCATATCGAACTCTAATCTTGAATCCGTTTTTAAAAATAATGCAAATTCAAGCAGGTCTTCTTTTTTAATCCGTATATGTACTTCGCCTTTAATGTTATCGGCCGAGACAATCACTTTAGGCTTAGATTCTTTTATAACCGTTAAAGCAAACATTACATCCATATCGTCGAAATCAATTTAGTTTAAATACGTATGCTATTTATATATATTATTTATATTTATCTTAGAATTTGAGGGGGGTCTTCGTGTTTGAGCGTCCCTTTCTCTATCTTTTCCTGGAGTTTTGTTATTCCGTATATCAGGGCTTCAGGTCTAGGAGGACAGCCCGGAATATAAACATCTACCGGAATTATTCTATCGACGCCCTGGACTATGCTGTAAACGTTAAATAATCCTCCCGACGAAGCGCAGTCGCCCATCGCTATTACCCACTTAGGATTGGGCATTTGGTCGTAAACCCTTTTAACCATAGGCGCCATTTTATACGAAACCCTGCCCGATACTATAATTAAATCTGCCTGCCTTGGACTGGACCTGAATATTAATCCTAATCTGTCGAAATCGTATCTTGAAGAAGCAACGGTCATCATTTCGATAGCACAGCATGCCAAGCCGAAAGTTGCCGGCCAAATAGACCACTTTCTACCCCAGGAAACTATTTTATCCAAAGAAGTCGTAATGATATTATCGCCTAAATGTTCTTCTATTCCCATTTGAGCGCCCCCTTAAGCCAGACATACATTAAACCTAAAACTAATATTACAATAAAAAAGAACATTTCGATAAAACCTAAAAAACCTAATTTAGAAAAAATTACCGCCCATGGGAATAAAAAAAGGGCTTCTACGTCGAAGAGAAGAAAAAAAATGGCGATAAGATAAAACTTAATATCGAATCTTACATGTGGCTCCCCGGTAGGTTCTACTCCGCATTCATAAGCCTTTAATTTACCGGATTCAAAAGTTTTTTTTCCTATGAAATTAGAGGCTATAATAGTAAATACGGCAAATAAAATTGCTATCGCAAGCATTATAAGAATAGGCAGAAACGAATTCAAGAAAACTCCTTCAATTTTTATAATTTTACAATATGATATATATCATATGAAATATATCATATGAAGCCCGTTTAATCAACAAAAATATTGCCCCCAAATAACTATTTAGAAATTTATTTTCTGGATTAACGCTTCGCCATCTCCAGCGCGCATCAAAGAAATGCTTTGATAAACGCGTGCTTGCGATATGGCTTTTCAAGCCTCTTCGGCACGCAAGGGCGGCATGCGCCCTTTAACGCGTGCCTTCTATATGTGAAGTCCTTTTAAGGACTTTCCCGCTTTCGCGGGAATCCAGTGTTATTTAATATTATATAACTTATAAATATTTTCTAAATCGGGATTAATATAGCCGTTAAATTTTATGTTGAATTAGGTAGTAGAGCAAGGTTCTGGTTCCGACCCCGGTGCCTCCCTTGGGGTTATAAGTGAAGCCCGTTTTTGTAAAAGCCGGACCCGCTATGTCGATGTGGCACCATTTAATTTTATCCGGCACGAATTCTTCGAGAAACATTCCGGCCGTAATAGCACCGCCGTATCTGTTTCCAACGTTTTTTAAATCCGCTATTGGACTTGAAAGTTTTTCTTTCATATTATCGTCGAAAGGCAGTTCCCACATCCTTTCGCCTGAAATACGGCTTACCGATATAATATTATTTATCAAATCTTTATCGTTGCCCATAACGCCCGAAGTATATTCTCCGAGCGCAATCACGCATGCCCCGGTTAGAGTCGCAAGGTCTATTATTTCATCTACTTCCAGATTGGAGGCAAATGTTAAAGCATCGGCAAGGGTCAGCCTGCCTTCGGCGTCGGTATTTTCTATCTCGATAGTTTTTCCGTTAAGCGCCTTAACCACGTCGTCAGGTCTCTGCGCCCCGCCGTCCGGCATATTTTCACATGCGGCTATAATGCCGTGAACCTCTAAATTTATATCGAAATCTTTAATGTATTTCATTATTCCGAGAACTGCGCACGCTCCGGATTTATCCGATTTCATGGTCGTCATAAAGTCCGCCGGTTTTAAAGAAAGGCCTCCGCTGTCGAAAGTTATCCCCTTGCCGATAATCGCAATTTTTTTATTTTTTTTATTTTTTGATTTATCCTGCGGTTTATAAATCAAATGAATAAACCTGGGAGGGTTTTTTGACCCTTGAGCTACTCCATAAAAAGCGTTCATTCCTTTTTTTACTATCTCTTTTTCGTTAAATATTTCGCATTCCATATTTTTTCCAGCGGATATTTCTTTTGCGATGCCGGCTAAGTATTCGGGGGTTACTACATTCCCGGGCTCATTGACTATATCCCGCGCAAAATTAGCC
>JAJZYC010000029.1 GCA_021806125.1 bacterium | reverse complement strand
AGGGCTACGTTCACCAGCACCGTAGATAATGTAGTAGAGCAGGCTTTTATGGAAAAATACGACACCCCCTTAGTCTTCACTCCGGGCTGGCGCTGGGGCGAGACTATTCTGCCGGGCGAAAAGATTACTATGGAGCATGTTTACGGTGCATACGGCACGACATACCCTGAGGTTTACAAATTTAATCTTAAAGGAAGCGTATTGTTTCAGGTTTACTCTGAAAGGCTCAGCGATGTATTTGCTAAAGACCCTTATTTACAAATGGGCGGCGATTGCACAAGGGTTTCAAATTCTAAATTACACATACAAATAAATCAAAGTATGTATAAAAGACTTAAAGAATGGCTTATTATGGATAAAAAAATAGATTTTAACAAAGAATACCAGTTAATTTCTACCGGGGTAATGATGCAAACCCTTTCCGATTTACCCGATCAGGGATTAGTTAAAGAAAAAGCTTACGATGTTATAGCCGATTATATAAGGAAACATAGATCTGTAAAGTCCGTTCCAAGTGAAATAGTTATTTATAAACATTCGATGACCGCAGGATAATTACCCTCCTAATAAATAATTTTTTGGCTGTTTATTTTTTTCTTGACTTTTATATTTCAATTTATTAAATTGATTTAAGAGCAAGTAAAACGAACGTTCTTTTTAAAATAATCCAATTATTTATTATTTATATATAAAGCATTTGACAAAAAGGCATACGCAATATATACAAAACATTAGCTGGTTATTTAATAACTTTTTTAGAGGTTAAAGATTTTAAAATTAAAATGGAGGTAGGGTATGGAAAAGCAAACTTTAATAGTAAAAGGATTATTTTTGCTTATGCTTTCTGCACTGACGGTTCTTTTTTTCAGCGTTCCTTCTTTTGCAGGGGAAGCTACGAAAGGTTCAATCAACAATGTCAGCTATTCTTTTGGGGGTTTTTATGAAGCCAGAGCGCTTTATGCAGTCAACCAGACGGAGGATTTTTATGATTTATCCGGATATCCGACAATGAACACTTTTCAAACTATTAATCAAAACTTAGAACTGCATGCCATGATAAGTTATGGAAATGCGGCAGTATTGACGGAATTTCATCTGACCAACGACTATAATCCGACAGGGCTGGCGGGCAGCGGGTATGGAACAAATGGCTGGAGTACTTTAGGCTATACAGCCGCTCCTACGGGGTTTAATCATGATTTTAATACATTTGGATTGCGGGAAGCCTATTTTCGTTTAATAACGCCGGTAGGCATGTGGATGGTCGGCCGTATGCCGATTAAGTTCGGTATGGGCGTAGCGGTCAATACTCAGGCGGATGGAATAGGAGATATGCTGCCTTTTGATTCAGCCGATATAGGAGTGTTTGCAGGAGTTTTAATCGGCAATGAAACAACTTCGTATTCTTCTTACGCTAACAATCCAACCGGAAATCAATATCCTGCGATAGCTACTCCCGCAATAAGCCCTTATTATACTCATATTCAGATGGGTACGATACCGACGCTCGATGTTGTGATGCTTAGGCCTGTTAATAATTTTACCGGAAGCCTGTGGCTGACGGAAGCCCACTTAAACCAATTTACCTCTTTTCCAGGTCCTTATTATCAACCTTCAACCGGTAGTTTCGTTACGAGTGTGGATGAGAATATAATTTACCCGACTGCCAATATAACATTCGGAGGAGTAAGCGCCACATATGATAACGGGGAAGGAACGGTTTTAAACGGCGAACTTGATGTTTTTAACGGACACATAATTTGTTCTAATGTAGCAATATCAAATGGCGAATGCTCCGCTCCAACCGGACTGCCTGTTCCCCCATCAAGCAACAACCAGTATGATGCTGTCAGCTCTTACGACCTTTATTTAACGGGTTCGCAGACGATTAATGCCTCGATACCCTTAACCGCTGAATTTAAATTTGGAATAGGCGCTCCTATTGCTGCAGGCCATTATAATTTTACATATTATTCTATGCTTAATAATACGCGGACGTTATTTGGAAATGTTCTTGGGAGCGACTGGCAGGATATTCAAATAAACGCACCTGGAACAGCTTATATATATGGACCTGCTCTTGCCGCTCCTCTTTCGAATAAGTGGACTCTTATGCTGGATTTGACCGAAAATTTAAGCGGCGGAAATTCTATAGAAGAAGCATTTATCCACCAGTCATGGCTTAAAACAAACTTGACTGTTCCGGGTACTAATTATTCGACACAGATGTTTGGAGGGTCAAATATAGGCAATGAATTCGACCTTGATTTTACCCATCAGTTTTCAAAAAGAGTCTCGCTTGAAGCATTCGGGGCGTATGTCTGGACGGGAAACGGGGTAGATTCGATTGTTGACGCGCCTAATGGAGAGCCTTATTCTTATTCGATGGTTCACAAAAATATTTTTGCGCTCGGCTCGGAGGTATCATTTAGTTTCTAAAAAATAAATTAAAGTCATATAAAAAATGACAGGAGGTGATAAATATGAAAAAACCTACATTATTATTTATGTTAGCTTCTACTATGTTTGCGGTTGTACTATGTTTTAGCGGTAACGCATTTGCAACGGGCAATACATCGGCGGTAAGCAGTCATTCTACGACGGCTGTAACAGGTGCCCATTCCACGACGGCTGTAACAGGTGCCCATTCCACGGCTACAACAGGCAGCCATACGGCAGCCGGCAGTAGCAGCGCGGCAGCATCTAACAGCGAGCCGGCACCGAGTTCTACGCCTTCAGGATACGCAGGATTTGGCGGATTCGGCGGTGCCGGCGGCGGCGGCGGTGGCGGCGGTGGTGGCGGCGGCGGTGGCGGCGGCGGTGGTGGCGGCGGCGGTGGTGGCGGTTGTTTGGCTCCCTACCATATGCAAAAATAGCGGCCGCTACAAAAAGCATCCATCCTGACCGACATGCGCCAAACAGGCACAGGTAAGGAAAATCGCGGAGAATATGGGTTCTCTGTTGAATGGCCGAAGAAAGAAAATAAATTATCAAGTATGGAAATGTTGAGGAACCTTAATCTATTGCTGTTCATCGGTTTGCGATTGGATAATATTAAAATCCGATCGCAAACCCGTGACAGAAGAGCGGATATCGAATATAGAGAAAAAAGTAAATATAGCGATCTATTAATTATTTATAAAGAAACAAGTTTAAATTAAGCATCAGGATTTATTTTAATTTTAAACGGAGGAGAAGGATTATGAAAATAAAATATGGAAGAACGCGATATTTAAGGGCAACGGCTCTTTCATTCCTTTCATTGTTTTTGTTTCTGGCGGTATTTGGTTTAAGCGGCTGCGGAGGAGGAGGGGGAAGTTCGTCGGTTCCGCCGCCAACCTTTAGCCAGATGGTAACCGGAATTGCATATAATGTAGAAAATTTACCTACGATATTTCCTTATACCCCTACAAACCCCACCCCGAGCAACTCTCTTTATACGGATATCGAGGCGGGAAATCCTCAGAACTATTATCTTTTAGATGTCAGGGAACCTTCGGATTTTACCGGAATGGGTCATATTCCGGGGGCGGTTAACATTCCCTTGCAGTCGCTTTTTTGCGGCGGGGCTTCCGCTCCTTACTTGACGCTTCCGACGAATCAGCAAATAATAGTTATCTCATATGCCGGCATGTCGCAGGCGGTGGCAGGAATGATATTAAAAATGATGGGTTATAATGTAGAATTGCTAAGATTCGGCATGTCTTCTTGGAACCAAAGCACTTACGGTTTTACGCCCCCAAGCGCAAGCGGCGACCCGAATTATACGCTTCACTATACGCCGCAGACTGTTCCGAACCCTGCCGTAAATGTTTACAGCACATATCCGGTACCTTCAAGTTTTGTTCAGCAACTGGGAACGGATGCTTGCGCGGCATTGAATCCTAACGATTACGGAACGCAGGCGCCTGTTACTAATACTGGAGGAGCAGCTACTCCATCCGCTTTTAATCAATACGATAATCAATACAGTACTCCGACTAATACGACCGGTTTGATAGGCATACCTGTGATAACTGCTGACGAATTAAATACGGAATATATTACCGACGGCAATCCCGACAACTATTGGATATTAGACGTCAGAACCAATGCTACATTCAATAATGTAACTGGAGCCGGTCAAAAAGGACATATACCCGGCGCCCATAATATACCTATAACGGATATTTTTACTCCTCAGTATTTGAGCATGCTTCCGACAAATCAGCCTATAGTCGTTACGTGTTATACCGGTAACTGGCAATCGCAGGTAGCGGCGGTATTAAAGATATTAGGCTATGATGTTATAGAATTACGATTCGGCATGTCTTCATGGGCACAAGAGAACTATTTACTTGAAGCTAAGAGCGCTGTACCCACAACATATCCGCTAGTTTATTAATTAGCAGGATTATATACCTAAGCTGATTGTAAAGTTCATGCGATATATATAAAATAAGGCGGAGCATATTTATGCCGCCTTATTTTATATAATCATAATTAAAGTTTTTATAATGAAATATATTACCCTTTTTCTGCTTATATTCGTCTTAAATTGGGTAATATTCGCGTTATGCGGCTGCGGAATCAGCCGATTGCCGCCGACAACGGTGGCTTTGTCCGTGATTCCTCGGGCTGGTGCGAATAATAGCCTTGCCGTCCATTTTCTAAATTATAATTCCGACGAGCCGAAATATTTAGGCAAGCCTTATGTTATAATTTATATTAATGAAAAACCATTTAAACTTACATTAGACACGGGATCGACAGGCGTTATGGTTACCCGAGCGGCTTTACGGGCAGAGGGATTATCCTTGCCGCATTCAGGTTACTTTTTTACGGGACGCTTTAAACGAAGCTGTTCCACAGTTAAGAAAAATATCGGCTTTTCCGGATATATCACTTATGCCCGGGTTTCAACGGCTTTTAAAGGCGGACTTTCAACTCCGCCAAATTTTCCTCTTGCAGTCAACACGAGTAATTGTTTTTATCCGGGAGGTTTAGACGGCACCTTTGGAATGGGATTATCGCCTCACAGCAGTATAGGCAAAAGATACAATAATGCCAAAGGAGAGGTTTTTACGCCGTCTGCGGTAACCGGTTTTCCTAAGGGTTTTAATAACGGCTTTATCTTAAAACTATCGTCAATTTTTAATCGAAGAGGGCGTAATAATTCTGGAAGGGGATATAAGGGAGAGATAATTTTTGGCTTAAATACGGAACCCGATAATTGCATCTCGAAAAATTTCCATTTTTTCCCAGATATGGGCTATAAAAAAGGTTATATTTCCGAATACCCTATGATAAATTATGAGTTAGGCGTAGCAAATATAAATAGGACGGCGGATAAGAATTATTTAAGCGTATTCGATACGGGCTCTCTTGAAGAAAATTATATTTTAGATGATGTACGAAAAGGAGGCGTAGAGGTTTATGGCCTGCCGGCTATGTTTAACAGGACGATGTATTGGGAGGTAAATCCATGGGGTATAGGATTTGAAGGGGACGATAAAAATTAATAATCGGATGTTCTTATGTCCGGCGTTCTTTTTTCTTGACAGATTATAATTGAATAAGTTATAATTTAATAAAACGAGCGTTCTTTTTATAAATTAAATTATATAATCTGATTGCATTTGGATTTTGCAATAATTAATTATAGTTATTATCGGTATGAGCGAAAAATCAAGAGACTTGACAAAAGAAAAGATATTTGAATACTGTATAAAAAATTTTGCGGAAAACGGCTACAGCAATGTCGGTATAAGAAATATTTCGGAGGGAACGGGGCTCAGCACCGGTGCAATATATTATCATTTTTCCTCTAAAGAAAAGATTGCCCAGTTTTTATACGATACCGCAACAGGGCTTATTTTAGATAGAATCAGGACGGCTGTCGAAAAAACCGCTAACGACCAAGAGGCTTTAAAATCTATTATATTTACATTATTTAAATTGACGGAGGAAGAACCGCATCTTATGAAATATGCGCTCTATGTCAAACACAAAGATTTTTTGCACGAAGCACCGCCGATATGTTCATCTAAACCCTTTGAATACATCAAAAAATTTATAAAAGCTAAAATCAAAGAGGGTGTTTTTGAGGATATGGATATGGTTATAGCGGCGTCTTTGATAATGGGGCCGGTTATTCGGATAATTCAGTTGAAGATGGACGGCATCTTAAAACAGGATTTAATGAAATATACCGTTCCGCTGTTCGACGGCATTGCCAGGTCTATTTATAAAAAGCAAGTTTAAAAGCTTATTGGTATCGTTGATAAATTATAATTAAATTATTATTAACTTAGAAGGAGGTATTTATTGTGAAAAAGATTGTTTTGCTGCCTTTATTCTTATTTGTTTTTTTATTGTTATTTTCAAGTATTTCTTATGCCGGAAGCATTAATAGGGAAATGGCAAAAAAAGCTTATAACGCTTTAAACCCGCATCATCTGGGCGTTAATATTTCAGGAAAAGGTATGAACCCTGGTATGGGCAAAGTCGGAGTGCCTCAGATACTTGCCTCAGCCCTTTATAAAGAATTCATAGTCGAACACAATCCGAAACACTATTTTATTTTGGATGTAAGGGAACCCGTTGCGTTCGTAAAAATGGGTCACATACCCGGCGCGCATAATATTCCGTTGCAGGTAGTTTTTGCTCCAAAGTATTTAAAAATGCTTCCGAAACATCGTACGATAATATCTATTTGCTACGTCGGACAGTGGGAATCGATGGCGGCATCCATATTATTGTCAATGGGGTATCATGTTAAGATACTAAGATTCGGCATGTCTTCGTGGAATAAAAATACATACGTGCTTGTCCATCAGAAAGCGGTCAAAAATTATCCGCTGGTTCATTAATATCCAATTAGAATAAGGAATAAGCGCCTAATGAAACTTAAAAAATATTTACTTTCATTGTTTTTACTTTTATCGTTAATATTTTTAATCGATGCCGGAAATATTCGTAATAACGCAAATGCGGCAACCGTGTCGAATTTTAAGGTCGGAAGGACGCCTTATGGACTTGCAGTTAGCAAAAAAGATAATGTCTATGTCGCTATAAGCGGTTTTATTAATGTGGTCGAGCTTGACCAAAAAGGTAAATTAATTAAAAATATCATAACTGATTGGGCGCCTTCGGGGATTGCAGTCAATAAAGCAGGTTATATTTATGTATCGACAGGTATAGGAAATGTGGTAAAACTCAATAAAAAAGGGCAAATAGTTAAAAAGGTAAAAGTTGGAGTTACTCCGGCAGGAATCGCCATTGGACCCGATGGGAATATTTACGTAGCATCGATGCATTCGAAGACAGTTACTAAATTAAACCCCGCCCTTAAGATTTTAAAGGTTTTTTATGCTGGGATTGCGCCTTATGTCGTCGTTTTAGGGCCAAACGGCGATATATATGTTACGAACTTCGTAAATAAAGGCACCGTTACCGTCTTAAGCAGAAGCGGAAAGATAATAAAAGTATTTAATGCGCAGAGAAAACCTGAAGGCATTGCTGTAGGCCCCGCAGGCAACATATATGTTACGAACGGGTTAAGCGACAGCGTTTTAAAATTTGACGCAAACGGAAAAATTTTAAAAAAATTTCACGTAAAAGGCGCGCCTTACGGAATTGCTCTAAGCACTACCGGAAGTATGTTCGTTGCCTGCATATATGCCGATAAAGTCGTGAAATTAAGCCGCGCCGGAAAATTCTTAAAAGCTTACAGGACAGGAATAAACCCGAATTTCATAGCGATAGACAATAGAGGCAATGTCTGGACGGCAAATAGCGGGGATGGAACGGTAACTAAAATTGGCGGTGCAACTAAGGGAAAAGAGTTTTTTCCATATAATGGACCTGTTTGGCAGGGTAGTTTTTAATTTTTAATTTAATATAAATATTTAAAACGGAGGGATTTAAATGGCTGAAGACAAAAATTTAGGGGAAGTTAAGCCGGATGAAAAGCTTGACGTAACGGGGGAGACATGCCCCATTCCGGAAACTATGGCGCATAAAAGGCTTAAAAAGATGTCGGTAGGACAGGTTCTGGAGGTTTATACCGACCATGCGGCGGCGGTAGAAAATTCTTTCCCGTCTATGCTCAATAAATTGAACTACCCTTATTGCGTTACAAAAATAGCGCCTGGGGAGTTTATCATTAAAATTAAGAAAACAAGCTGAAAATGCAGCTTTGATTTTTAAAATTTAATTTAAAATAATTTATAAGGAGAAACCAATTTATGAATCCCTATTTTATCGAATACTCTATAATAGGAATTGCGGGGTTGATTTTCGGAGTGGCGCTGGAACGCGGCAGAATGTGTTTCGTCCTCGCTACTAATAATATTTTTACTGCCGGCGATACCAAGATATTGGAAGGTATTTTGTGGGCGTTCGGGATATCGGTTCTTGCTTTCGGCATCGTAGAATCTCTTGGGATAATTCCCGTGCATGCCGCAATTCAAGGTGTTTTTCCTATGGGTTGGTATGACCTTGTAGGTGCTCTTTTATTCGGATTCGGCATAGGAATTTGCGGCGCCTGTATGAGCGGATTAATATTCAGGGCTGCTTCGGGGTTTACGCAAAACTGGATGCAATTATTCGGAATACTTGCCGGAACTATATTTTTTGCCTTTATAATCTTTCCGATGACCAATTTTCTTTACTGGATTTTACATACTATCCCGTGGCTTAGCATAAAACCGGGCATTTCGGATTATATTCCGCATGAATGGTTTGGCGATGCGGCATGGGGACCCTTTGTCGTTGCTTTAATATTCGGCGGGTTTTTCCTTATCTTAGGGTTATATTTAACGAAGAGGAGGTTTAAAAAAATCAGCAATGAGCGCGGCGAAAATTATAAAGAGCCTATTATAACATGGAATATGCTGAAATTTAAAGAACCTTATTCTCCGAGGCTTGGCGGATTATTGTTTGCGGTTGTTGCGATAATAGTTTTGTTTGCCTCTTATTATACCGTCCATAAGGCGGCGTATTTGGGAGTAACGACTCCTTACGGCAGTTTTGACACTTATATTTTGGCCCCGTTTATAAATTTATACAATGTGGTGGGACCTTATAAAGCTTCATTTTTACCAAAAATATCGTCCAATTGGTTTCAAATCGTTCCGGTTGCAATACCTATGACATTTCTTGTGATATGCACATTTGCGGGAGCTACTATTACCGCCATATTAGGCGGTGAATTCAAATGGAGGGTTCCAAGAAGAAAAATGATGTTTGTTCAAAATTTTGCCGGAGGAATTCTTACAGGAGTAGGCGCAAGAATTGCATTAGGCTGTAACATAGGAACTTTATGGTCGGGGTTTCTAATGTTTTCATGGGCGGGAGTTTTATTTTTGCCTACGCTTGTGCTGGGGATGTATCTTGCTCTTAAGTTTCAGGAGCTTGTGTGGTAAATATAATAAATTTATTTTACTAAATTATGGAGGTTTAACCGAAAATGGCTAAGAAGAAGAATCATAACTGGTGCGGAATTTCATTTATAGCCGCATACGGATTATTTACTATATATGCTTCGTCTATTTTGAGTTATTTAAATAACGGCAAAGAAATAGGAAAATTATCCGGTACGGCTATCAGCGGAATAAAACAAAGCTTTATATTATTCGGCTTCATTTTCATCGGGATTGCAATAGTGCTGTTCTTAAGGGAGTATATATTTAAATCCGGCATTAAAGAAGCCGGAGACACGGAAAGCGGGGTGGCTCCGCATTATTTTAAGAAGTAACGATGTCCAATAAATATTAATAATGGTAATATCGAGGAGACTGAACGATGAAACTTGCACTGTTAATAACCACGGATAAATATAAAAATCATGTGGAAAATATCCTGAGTTCGGCAGAACGATTAGGCTATGGAATAAAATGCTTTATGATGGACGACGGCGTTAACCTGCTAAACGACGCAGACTATATTTACAAATTAAAAGAAGCAAATGCCCATGTTTCGTTATGCGAATATTCATGCAGCATAAGAAACATAAATGACAAGGTGGAGGGTTTTGAGTATGCCTCTCAATATGAAAATGCAACCATCATGAACGAATTAAAAGCCGAAGACAGGCTGCTGGTGTTTTGATTATAACTGATTGCGTCAGTTTAATTTATTTATAATTTAAAATGGGGTATAATTAGACATGGTTAAAAAAATTGCCGTCCTTGTCCGCGACAGGCAGGCAGAAGCTCTTAGAATGTCAGGTGGCTTGACATTGCTTGACGACGAGGTTAATGTTTATGTTCTCGACAGGAAACTTGAAAGCAATAAGGTTATAGATAAGCATCTCGACATGGTTCGGAATATGCTTGAGATACCGATGTTTACAAACTGCAAAGATAATCCGTACGATTATTTAACAGACGAGGATTTAGCTAATAAATTGCTTGATTATGATATTGTAATACCTTATTAAATTTTTTGGAGACTTTTAAAACATGAAAATACTTCATATCCTCAAAAGAGAACCGTCGGAGACGGAAAGAACAATTATTGATATTCATTCTAAATCAAATGAAATTACGGTTTTTAAGCTTTATTCAGACGATGCTTTCAGTTACGATGATTTGTTGAAAAAGGTTGCCGAGCATGATAAGGTATTTTGCTGGTAATAATAAAAAAAATTAATTTAAAAAATGGAGAAAAACATGAAAAGAATTATTTTTTTGAGTATGTTTTTTTTACTGATTTTGAGCGGTATATCTTATGCGCAGGGAATGATGAAAGGGCATAAGAACGCCGGCTGTATTGGAACATTTAACCGTATGCTGGCAAAAAGGGCGTATAATGCACTTAATCCGCATCATGTAGGGGTAAAGCCCAATGCGGTTGCAGTGGTCGGTGTGCCTCAGATAATGGCTCCCGCTCTTTATAAAGAATATGTGACGGGACACAATAGTAAGCATTATTATCTTTTAGATGTAAGGGAGCATCTGGCTTTTGTAAAAATGGGCCACATATCCGGCGCGCATAATATCCCACTTCAAGTGCTTTTTACGCCGAAATATTTAAAAATGCTTCCAAAAAACCGCACGATAATATCTATATGTTATGTAGGGCAGTGGGAATCAATGGCGGCCGGATTACTTGCCACTATGGGCTATCATGTTAAAATATTAAGATTCGGAATGTCTTCGTGGAATCCGAAAATAGACTTGCTTCACCGCAATAAAGTGGCATTCGGAAATTTTGCTTTAGCTCATTAATAAAAATATTTAAATATTAAACAAAAGTTTGCTGAATATAGTAAATAATAAAGGAGGTGAAAAATATAATAATGAAAAAATCTATTAATACCTTTTTAACCATTGCAGCTGTCTTTATGCTCTCTATCGGTTTCAGCGCTATCTCCGGCGGAAACGCGGCGGCCGCTTCTTATAGCGGAAACATGAAAATAAGCGGAAATATGCATATGGGCGCAAATATCGGATACGTGGGCAGCTCTCAGAAAAAATCAAAGAAAAAAGACAGCGGAAGCAGCAAAGCAAAATCTAAGTTAAATAAAATGGGCGCCGGTTGCCTGTAAATTAAAAATTACAGAAAGGTTAAAAAGAGAATAACCTTTTTAACCTTTCTGTAATAAATTATTAATTATTTTCAGGGCTTTTTTAATATAAATAAATAATGGGGAGAAAATTAAAATGCGATATTTGATAATGACAGTTTTAATATTTATTACAATTGTTTTTGCTAGCGCAGTTTATGCTGTTCCATCCTACGCTTCTGCTTTATCTGCTAAAAAAAGCGCAGCTAAAATTGCAATGATAAGAAAATATTTCCTATCCCATACTTACGATTTCGGCCCGATTTTTTATAAATATCATCCCGGCCCAAATTGGTATCTTCAACATATTAAAGGCTTAAGGCTTACTCCAAGCCAGTTAATAATAATTAAAAAATTAGACGCAGGAATGATTAAAGATACTATTTTGGGAATAAAGAATCTTAAGGCCGCATACTCCAATTACAAAAAAGATTCTATGGAAGTTGCTCCAAAAATAAAAACTATTATCAACGATATAAAAAATATAGGCAAGGCGCAAACTTACCTTGCTTATGAGATGGTGCCGTATCACCTTAAAAGCTATTCTATTTTAACGCCTTCCCAGAAAAAAATATTTAAAGAGTTAAGAATGACTAAACTAAATGCTGGA
>JAJZYC010000028.1 GCA_021806125.1 bacterium | reverse complement strand
ATGTATGTCCTAATAGATGTACCGAGGGTTCGGACGCAGTCCAGCGAAGCTCATCCCTCTCTCTCCGCCCTCAATGCCGTTAAGCTTTTTATTAAATCTTATGCTTTCGTATTAGCGCTTGAATAAAAATCTCTATAATGTTATATTATTTATTAATTTAATTAATTCTCTTCGGAGAGATGGCCGAGTAGGTCGAAGGCGTTCGCCTGCTAAGCGAATGTATGTCCTAATAGATGTACCGAGGGTTCGAATCCCTCTCTCTCCGCCAGTTAAAACGCAATTTCCATATCTCATATCTCATATTTTAAAAGCTTCCGCAAGGCGGTTTCTTAATCCTGAATTTCTTTTTTTTTCTTTTGAATTCATTGCTATGCCGAAAGCCTTGAAAGTTCCGAAAATCACCACATTTTTCTTTCCTCTGGTTATTGCGGTATATAATAAATTTTTCTTCAGCATCATATAATGCGACTGGTGGAATAAAACGACGACGTTATTAAATTCGCTTCCCTGAGCTTTATGAATCGAAAGGGCATAAGCATGCATTATATTTTCGTAAACATCTATAAAATCGTAAATTACCTTTTTATTTCTACCGTCAAGAAGATTATTTACAGAGAAATCTACCGAAAGAGTTTTTTCGTTATGGTCTATATTTGAGATATATCCCGTATCGCCGTTAAAAACGTCGAGGTCGTAATTATTTTTCTTTTGTATAATTCTGTCGCATAGCCTAAATTGAATGCCGTTGCAGATAAAAATCGTACTATTTAAACTTTCCGCGGTATTTTCTTTCTCGTAGATTGTTTTAATGCCCATTGCTGCTTCCACATAGCCTGGAATAGGGTTAAATATATTTTGCAGTATTTTATTCAGGTTATTATAGCCTAAATCTCCTTTCCTCATAGGGGTCAGAATTTGAATATCGTCAAAAACGAAAGTATTTATTATTTCTTTATTTGTTTTATCAATCTTAATTCTCCTATTAGCCGCAATCTTTTTGATAAATGAGGTAAAATCTTTTAGAAGTTCTTCCTTGCCAGTTTCAGCCGCGTCATATTCCTTTCTGTATTTTATCGTAAATTCTTTTCTGCCGCTTTCTTTTTCCCCCGTAATAAATTTTTTATTATTTAAAAGGTTATGGGCATTTAAATTAATTAGCCCACCTTCATTTTGCCTGAATACTTTAGTTAAAAAAACCGTCGGGAAAAACGCTTTCGGTTCATCTTGTTCCGATGGACCGAAATATATAAGGTCTCTCAGGACGTCGCCAGGACTTACGGACGGTATCTGATTAACGTCGCCTACTAAAACCAGAACGGCGCCGTTTTTTACTGCTTTCAGCAATTTATAAAAGATAATTATATCTACCATGCTCATTTCGTCTATGACGATTAAATCATGGGGAAGCTTATTATTTTCGTTATAAGTAAAAAAAGACTCGTTTGTCTGCCTGTCGAATTGCGCCTTTAAAAGCCTGTGTATAGTAGAAATATCTATGCCGTTATTGTCGCCGAGGGCGTTTTCCACAAGATTTCCAGTGTTTATGATATCAGAAAGTCTTTGAGCGGCTTTTCCCGATAAAGAAGTCAAGGCAATTTTTTTATTGCCCTGCAGACCTACTATGGTTTTGATAACAGTCGATTTTCCGGTTCCAGGACCGCCGGAAATGATAGAAATCTTATGATTAAAAGCATTAAAAACCGCAAGTTTTTGTTCTTCCGTAAGAGATATAGGACATTTACCCGATATATTCTCTTTTAAATCTGCAACGGCTTCGGTTGCACCATCTCCAGCAATCCTTTTTAATTCTTTCGATACGCCTATTTCGCTGTAATAATAAACCGGAAGATATATTTTAAGGCGGTTTAACCCGTTTTCGTCTTCAGCATCTTCAATAATGGTCAAGTCTATATTTTTATCGGAAACTTCATCAAAATCAGCGATTAATTTACTTTCTTTTATCAAACTGCTTATATATTTATTTAAATCGCGCGTGCTTATCAGGCTTGTATCTTCTATTATTTCTTTAATTCCGTTCTTAATATCTTTATAGCGGACATAGCAGTTTCCTGAATTCTCGCAGAACTGTCCTATGACATATTTTAAAGCTTCTTTAATTCTGTTGGGGTCGTCTTTTTTTATACCTAATTTTTCAGCCATAATATCGGCTTTTTTGAACCCTATCCCTTTAATTTCAGTAAAAAGGTATGGATTTTCCTGAGCAACGGAAATAGATTTATCTTTGAATTGATTATAAACCGATTTAATCTGATAATCGCTGAATTGGTAAGGCTTAAAAAACATTATTGCTTTTCTTAATCCGTAGCTTTCTTTAAGCCCTTCGAGTATCGTGGATAGTTTTACTCTGCCGATGCCGTCTATTTCTTTTAGTTTTTCCGGTTCGTTATCGATTATATCCAATGTTTTTTCTTTAAATTTTTCGTAAATCTGCCCTGCAATAACTTTTCCTATGCCTTTAAAAATACTTGAGGAAAGGTAATCAATTATTGCGGTTTTTGTATTTGCGAGAGATACTTCGTATTGAGTGAAATTAAACTGGTAGCCGTATTTTTTATGATGGATAAACCGGCCTTTAAGTTTAACTTTTGAATCCGGGATTGGTTTATCGAAAAATGTACCGGAAGCGGTAATAAATTTTCCGTTAGAATATACGTTAAGGATTGTAAAACCGTTTTCGGCATTCTGGAATACGGTTTTTTTTATAATTCCGTTAACAGTAATAATTTTTTCGTTTTCTTTACCGTCTTCGGACATAATTTAAATAGTTTAAAATAAAATTAAAATAAAAATATCCTTAAATATAAACCCAGCAAGGTTGCAAAAAGGACCGGTACGGTGATTATAAATCCTACTTTCATATAATAACCCCACGTTATCTTAATCCCCTTTCTTTCGAGGACATTGAGCCACAACAGCGTTGCCAGAGAGCCAATAGGGGTTAATTTAGGGCCTAAATCGCATCCGATTACGTTAGCGTAAACGGAAGGTTTAAGCATTATCTCTTTAAGGTTTGCGGAATGAATCGCGAGAGAGTTTATCATTACCGTAGGCATATTATTCATAACCGAAGATATGAAAGCGGCAAGATATCCGGTATAGACGGTAAGAATGAAACCGCCGTAACCGGCAAAATAGGAAATTGATTTTCCGAGCAGATATGTTAATCCCGCATTTTTAAGCCCAAAAACCACTAAATACATTCCAAGCGAGAATACTACTATATTCCAAGGGGCATTCTTGAAAACCGTTTTTAAATTAACCGCAGGGCTTTTAAACCCGAAAACAACAAATATCAATGCGAAAGATACGGCGAAAATAGATACCGGAAGATTTAAAAACTCGCTTAAAAAATAGCCGGCGAGAAGCAGTATTAAAATCAAGAAAGAAAATCTAAAAAGTTTGGCATCCTTTATTGCATCCTTTGGGGTTTTTAGAAGTTCGACTTCGTACCTTTCCGGGATGTCTTTCCGGAAATAAATATATAAAACGGTTAACGATATTGCTATAGAAAATAAATCCGGAGCATACATATCCATAAAATAAGTAAAGAATCCTATATTAAAATAGTCTGCCGAAACGATATTTACCAGATTGGAAATCTTAAAAGGAAGGCTTGCCGCATCCGCAATAAAACCTCCGGCCATGATAAACGGCAGCATATTTTTTCTTTCGAACTTAAGCGCTTTCATCTTTTCGTAAATTATCGGGGTTATAATTAAAGCTGCGCCGTCGTTGGCAAAAAAAGCCGATACTAAAGCTCCGAGAATAATTACGTAAACGAACATCTTTTTGCCGCTGCCGCCCGCAAACCTTGCCATATGCAGAGCCGCCCATTCAAAAAAACCGATTTCGTCGAGTATTATGGAAATAATTATTATAGCTACAAAAGTAAATGTGGCATCCCAGACTATATCGAAAACCTTTATAATATCTTTTAGGACTATTACGTTAAAGATAAGCGCAAGAAGCGCCCCGATAATAGCGCTGTAGCCTATTCCTATATTATATGGTTTTTTAATTATAAGGAAAATAGTTAATAAAAATATTAAAATCGATGCAATAATTAAATAATCGTAAAAATGCATGCAGTCAAAACTCCGGCATTAAATTTATTTATTATAAATTTTATATTATTATAATATAATTATAAAATTTAAGTAAAAAAATATTAGGTTATGCAGGTAAAAAGCTTTTAAAACAATTTCGGGGGAAGAGGGTTTTATTGACTTTTTTTAAGGAAAAGACTATAATTTAATTAAATCTATTTATTTTATCAATTCGGGACGTGGCGCAGCTCGGTAGCGCACCTGCATGGGGTGCAGGGGGTCGCAGGTTCAAATCCTGTCGTCCCGACCATTCAAATAAAGCATTAGAAAATCTGCAATAATATTTTTTGACGCCGGTTTTAATTTTCCTATTATAATTCAAGTATTTTTGCAATGGTTTCGAAATCGTTTTCTTTTGCTTCGATAAACGAAGTATAGCCCTTATCTACGGACTTAAGTATATTTGAATCGGAAATATCCATAAACGATTTTTTTATTTTGTTTTCCATATCTTTATTAGTATTTGCGTTTATGCAAATCGGAAATTGAGGTATAGGATCCGAGAACGCGATAACTTTTACCGAATCTTTATATTCTTCAGCCGCGGAATCCATTACGCAGCCTACGTCAAATTCACCTTCTATAACAGCTTTAGCGACAATATCGTGCGCACCTAGATAATCGTAAGAGGCAAGGCTGTCAAGGCCGATACCCGCCGATTTAATCATAGCTTTTGGAACTAAAGTAGAACCTGTGGACATCTTTGCGCCGAATGCAACTCTTTTTCCTTTTATATCTCCTATAGCATTAATTGCGGAATTTTTTGCGGCTATTATAGCGCTTTTATAAGTTGGCGAACCGTTTTTTACCGCAAAAACAAGAGGTTTTACCCCATACTTTTTATGAGCGCTGAGATAGGTCGAAGGCGTCATATAGGCTATTGTTACTATACCTTTTCCTATATCTTCAACCGAATCTTCATAGCTTGATGCTACTAAAGATTCAAATTTTAAATTTAAGGTAGCGTTTAAATATTTTATTAAAGGTTCAAATTTTTTTTTCATAACCAAGGCAGATTCTAACGGAGCTATTCCAAATAAATATAATTTAATATTGCTTAATTCTTTTTGCAGATCATATGCCGAATTTGCAAGAGAAGAACTTATGTCTTTAGATTTTTTTGCGGTTTTTGCGGTTTCACCCGAAACTCTCTGTACTATTAAAAGATTTTTTTCAACGTCGGCTACCGCAATTTCAAGCTGTTCCGCCGAAGACGATATTATATCTATGTTGTTTTTTTCGTCTTTTACGGCATTCATAATATTTTTAAAAATATCTTCCGCCGTTCTGGTCTTTTCGGTTATAGCTTCAACATCTTCAACCGAATTTTTTATAGCATCGGCTGTTTTTGCAGTTTCATCAAGTAGTCTTTCGATTATTTGTTTTGTATCGGAAGTGGATTTACTGGTTCTTTCAGCCAGCTTTTTAACCTCATCCGCTACGACGGCAAAACCTCTTCCCTGCTCTCCTGCTCTGGCGGCTTCGATTGCCGCATTTAATGACAGCAGATTAGTCTGGTCGGCTATGTCGCTTATCAGCGAAATAACGTCTCCGATTTCCTTAGACCTTTCGTCTAAAGTCTGCATCGTTTCACGCAGTTTTTCTATAGAAGAGGAAACTTTCTTTATTTCCGAAATTATATCCTCAATCATAAAATTGCCTTCTTGAGCGCGTTTGAACGATTCATTTGAAGAATTTTGCGCAAATTTGGCGCTTTTAGCCATTTCCTTATGCGACATAATAATTTCGTCAATAGCGCTTGAAATAGATGAAATCTGACCGACTAAAGATTCATTGTCCTTATATGTTTTTTCCATTTCGACACTTTCCAGTTTAGCATCGACTACTACATTATTTGTAGAACTTAAAGTTTTTTGAAAAATATTATAAAGATTGTCAAAAAGTTCGTTGATTTTATCGTCTATTCCTAAAAAGTTCATATACTCAAGGCGTTTGCGGAGGTCTTTGTCTTTATATAAAAAATCGCTTATAAAATTATTGACCGCGGACGCCTTTTTTCTAAAAATTCTATTTATAAAAAATACCGACAGATAAAATATAGAGGAAAGCACTAATGTGATTATCGCAAGTATCAAGTCGGACTTTAAAACAGACAATATCAGAAAAAATATTGCGGGAATAGTAAAAACTATGGTTAATAATAGCAATATATGATAAGAGTATTTAATATTAATTTTATTAGATTGTTTTTTGTCAATCGGAAGGCCATTCATAGCTTTAATCCCCCTCTAAAAGCATTTAATTATGTTTGAATTAATATTATTTTATATCAAATATAAATAATATTAATATATAACTTGGGTATTATAATGTCAACGTAAAATATTTTAGATGTGTCTGTAAAAAAATGGGGATAATCTAAGCAGTAATTTCGAGAAGCTAAAACAGAAATAATCAATATTTATATTGATAATCCCTTAATTTGAATGGTCGGGATGACACGATTTGAACGTGCGACCCCCTGCTCCCAAAGCAGGTGCGCTACCAACTGCGCCACATCCCGAAAAATACTTTTTAATTTTAATTCTAACACTTATTAGTTCAATAGGCAATATTTTTTTTATAAATCCTTAGCCGCGTATCAAGATTTAGAGCTTTTGTTCATAAGCCAATAAACTATGCCAAGCACTAAAACAAGGAATCCGAGAATTGCCACCTCAGTAGATTTTTGCGGAGCAAGCGAAAAAATCAATATCTTTCTTAGCAATGCCGCCATTGCAAGGCCTATAAAAGCGCTTAAAGCAAATTTATGCCCCTGAAGCTTTTTGACCTCTTCTTCAAGCAGTTCCCTTATCGCCCATACAATAAGCATAGCGCCTAAAATATCTATAACGGTGGATTCAAAGGCGCCGCCCCCGAACGCAAAATTATAAATTTCAAATACAAACAGTAGAAAAACCATAATAGTCGCAATAATAAGAGATATTACTAAAGCAAGGTCTAATATATAAGAAAATTTTGAACTGAATTTAATTATTTTTGTTTCGAATTTTGTAGATGCGATATAAAATTTTCCTTCGTTTATATAAGAACTTATTATAATGTCGAGATTTATATCTATAATTTTATTTACCGATGCGATAATTTCATCTCTTTTGTCAGAACTTGGGAAATTTTTAATAATAACCCCATGTATAAAAGTTCTTATATAATTCATCGTGGCGCTTACGTAATGGGAAGGCAGTTTTATTTCGGCATGGACTTCTCCAATACGCTTCAATTTGCGCAGATATTCATTGTTATAAGTTCCCGAAAAAAGACCCATAAACCAAAATCTTAGCTTTTCCTGATGCCTGCTTCTAATTTCTTCATCAGGGAGGAATTTGCTAAAGTCGTCAAAGTTGGAAATAAAAGAATAAGTATTGGAAATGAAATCGTTCGCTTTAGAACTCATTAATGCGCTTAACTGCATTAAATTGGAAGCGTCGCTATCCGTAAAAGCATAGATCAGCTTTATTTTATCAAGTGTTTCCATTTTTTTATTATACCTTAAAATTATTTCCGAGACAATTTATATATTACATCATATAAATTAATAATATATTAAATCAGTGTGTATAAATCTCTTTGAAATTGAGTCTTAATATGGTATAATGCGCATATATAGATATAGTAATATATTAATTTTATTTAGAATAAAATAAACTATTATTATATTGCTAAAAGATTTTTTTAATTAAAATATTAAGGGGGAAATCTTAATGGCTCGTATAGTAGTCCTTGGAACAGGTTTTGCAGGCAACACAGCCGCATTAAATTTAAAAAAAGCATTAGGAGGCAAACACGACGTTATAGTAGTATCGCCTCGGAAAAATTTTTCTTACGTACCTTCATTGGTATGGGTCGGTGTGGGTTCTATGCGGCCTGAAAATACGCAGTTTAATCTTGAGCCTATTTATAAAAAACACGGAATAGAATTTAAGGAAGGAATGGCTGTAGAGATACATCCAGACAGCCAAGACCAATATGTCGTCGTACAATATTACGACGGCGGGACGGAGCAGATTAAATATGACTACCTGATAAACGCAACGGGGCCGAAACTTAACTATGCGGCTACGCCCGGACTAGGACCGGATGCAGGTTATTCCGATTCTATATGCACGCTGCCCCATGCGGTAAAAACCCGCGATAATTACTTGAAAGCCGTGGAAAAGATGAAACAGGGCAAGAGGCAAAGATTTATCGTCGGCACCGGACACGGGACAGCAACATGCCAGGGTGCGGCATTTGAATTTATACATAATTTGGAATTTGACCTTAATAGGCGCGGAGTGCGCCGCAATGCGGATATTACATGGATATCAAACGAACCCGCTCTCGGAGATTTCGGGGTTGGCGGAGTAATAGTAAAAAAGAATGGAAACTTGGTTTCCGGAAAGCTTTTTGCGGAATCTACATTTTTGGAAAAAGGCATAAAATGGATTGAAAGGTCGCATGTGCGCAAGGTAGAGGAAGACTCTTTAAATTACGTTAATATAGAGGGGGAAGAAGGTAAACTCGGTTTCGATTTTGCTATGCTTATTCCTCCATTTGCAGGCATTCCTATCGCCTATATAGATAAAGACGGCAACGATATTAAAGGCCAGATGTGCGTATCTAGCGGCTTTATGAAAGTCGATGCCGATTACGCATCTGCGGCAAAACCTTTTGAAGAATGGAAGAATTCGGACTGGCCGAAAAAATATAATAATCCTGTTTATAAGAACATATTTGCCGCAGGAATAGCTTTTGCCCCGCCCCATCCTATAAGCAAGCCTTTTAAAGCGCCTGACGGCACCATCATAGCTCCAAGCCCTCCCAGAACAGGTATGGCATCGGGAATTATCGGGCATACGGTTGCTCTTTCCATCATCGACATGGTAAAGAATGGAGCCGAGGGACCGACACAAGAGGCGTCGATGACGGAATTCGGAGCGATATGCATAACCTCTATGGGCAAATCGATGACGCACGGCTCCGCCGCATTATTAACTATGGACCCAGTAGTTCCTAATTACGAAAAATATAAATTCGGCAGAAATCTGAATTATACTTTCGGCGATATAGGTCTTGCTGGACACTGGGTTAAATATATGCTGCATTACTTATTTATGTGGAAGATGAAGGGAAAGTTTTTATGGCAGTTTATTCCTGATTGAAAATTTAATACCTGAAATATAATAATAATTCAATTTTAAAAAAAAATAACCGGAGGCCGATATATTATGGAAGATAAAAGCGTAAAGGACTTAACCGAATACGTTCCTTATTCTAAAGAGGCGAGGTCGTTTATGGCGCCTACTAAATATACCGTATTTATAAGAACGTTTATTCCGTGGCAGTTAGTTAAGTTTGCATATTATAACTTAAAGATGTTGAAGGTCTTATCGAAAGGGCACGGCAGATTCATGGATAAATAAATAACGCGTCCGCTAAAAAGAATCGTAAAGCTTTAAGAAAGGCATCCTCTTAAGAAAACGGATGCCTTTCTTTTATAGTTTAGACGGTTAAGAACCGAAATTATTGGCAACGAATTTCCAATTTACCAGATTCCAGAAATGTTCGATATAACTCGGCCTGGCATTGCGATAATCGATGTAATAAGCATGTTCCCATACATCGCAGGTTAGAAGGGCAGTTTTACCTGAAGTCATAGGCGTACCTGCGTTGCCGGTCGCCGTCAGTTCGATGGTGCCGTCCTGATTTTTAACCAGCCATGCCCAGCCGGAACCGAATAAAGTGGCGGCCGTCTGGCTGAATTGTTTTTTAAAATCTTCAAAAGTACCAAACTTAGCCTCGATCGCTTTTGCTAGATTTCCTTCGGGGCGGCCTTCGCTGTGCGGGGACAGGCAATGCCAATAAAAGGTGTGATTCCACACCTGAGCGGCATTATTAAAGATACCGCCGGACGATTTTTTAATAATGTCTTCTAATTCCTGTTCTTGAAATTCCGTACCTTTAATAAGGTTATTCAGATTGTTTACATATGCATTATGGTGTTTCCCATAATGGTATTCAAGGGTTTCCCGCGAAATATGGGGTTGAAGCGCATCCATAGAAAAAGGTAATTCAGGCAGTTTGTGTTCCATTTTAATACTCCTTATAATTAAAAGTTTGATATATATTATTTAATAATAATTATATCACAACTTTTTTATAAAATGAAAAAGTCTGAAATATTTGTCATAGCGTGGCAAAAAATATCGACAACTGCGATATAGTAAGGCTGCAATAGTAATGTCCGATGTATTTATTTAATAGGTTGATTTCTCATCAAAAATTATGCTTCTGTTTCTTCCGCTGTTTTTCGCCTTATATAGTGCATTATCGGCTCTTTTTATAAAAGATATTTCGTTTTCGTTTTCTATAAGTTCTGCAATACCGAAACTTAAAGTGATCATTATGCCTTTAGACGAAAAATATTGTAATTCAGCCTGAATTCTCAATTTTTCGGATAGCAAGTAGGCATTATTTAAAGAAGCGTAAGGCGCTATTATCAAAAACTCCTCTCCGCCCCATCGTATTAAATAATCCTCGCTTCTTATGTTTTTCATTATAAGCGAAACAATATCTTTTAATACCTCGTCGCCGGTTACATGTCCGTAGGTATCGTTTATTGCTTTAAAAAAATCTACGTCGGTCATTATGGCGGAAAGAGGATATTTATGTCTTTTTGCCCTATCCATTTCTTTTCCGATAATCTCTTTATATTTATTTCTGTTATATGCTCCGGTTAAAGGATCTACTTCAGATAATCTTTTAAGTTCCTTTTCCGTTTTGACTCTGTCTGTTATATCTCTTGCTATGCATATCCCCATAGGGGGTTGGCCTTGAGTTATATGTATGCGGCTGGTAACTTCAAAAGGTATTATATTTCCGTCTTTTGTTTTGATTTCGGTAGTATAAGTCATCGTACCTTTTTCAAACAAAAGCTTCATCATGTTTAATATGTCTTCATTGGTTGCGTTTATAATATTGAGGTGGCTTAATTTTAAAAATTCATTTTTAGAATAACCAAGCTTTCTTAAAGCCATATCATTTACCTCTATGAAGTGTCTTGGAACGGCATCGCGGGTAAATTCGGTTACGTAAGCAAGATCGTATATATTGTCGAAGATTAAATTGAATTTCGTATAAAGATTTTCTATCTCCTTAGTTTTTCTTTTAGAATAAAAGATAAAAAAAAGTATGGATGCAAATATCAACAGCGAACCTGTTAAGTAAATCAGATTAACATAGTATCGTATGATTTTTTCACGCTTTATCGTTTCTTTGACAGCCTTTACGGCAAGGGGTGAAAAAACCGGGGAATCTTTATAGAGGGCAAGTTCTATAGGTGTAAGAAATATTTTTTTTGAGATTAAACTGTGATATTTTATAATTCTACTTATTATAGGCCTTATAAGGTTAGTGTAATTAAAATAGGATTTATCTACATATGGTAAAATCGTCTTTATTCCAATGCCTGCGGTTTTTATATAATGTCTTACATTTTTAAAATCTGCATCCGTAGAGACCATTAAGGTTTTAGCCTTAATTAAGGATGTTTTGAGCCTTTTTTTATCGTTTAACTTCGAATATTTTATAATTGAAGAAGAATGTATAATCAGCTCGCCTAAATCTGTCGAAAGCTTAGTAGTATAAAGCGCGAGTTCAGTAGATTTTTTAACGTAAACGTCGATTTCAATTTGCAAAATCGCATAAACGAAAGAGGCAATAATTGAATATAAAATCAGAATAGATAAGCCGGTAAATATGATTTTAGAGACACGGGAAAAGGGCTTTATATTAAATATACCCATAATATTTCGCCAATTATAATATTTCGCAATATTTATCGGTAATCTTAGCTGCCCATTAATACATGAAGAAATATAGTAAAATGCTTTATTAACAGCGGTTTTAAGTGGTGAGCCGCGCGGGAGTCGAACCCACGACCACCTGATTAAAAGTCAGGTGCTCTACCTGCTGAGCTAGCGGCTCTTAAAATTGTAGGTACTTTTTATATTTATAAGGATAAAGGAAGAATTC